>CALJWR010000217.1 GCA_937976685.1 uncultured Verrucomicrobiae bacterium | reverse complement strand
GAGTCGCTGACATGAGACCGGAGAATCAATCGGTTCGCATCGGAGGGATGGCCAAACCCGAAGTCGTTTTCACCGCTCGATCCCGAGGGCCACAGCCCCTGGGTCGGCGCCGGCGTCAAGCTTCGAGCAGGGCGCGCAGCCGACCGGCGTCGCCGCTGATGAGCACCTCGGGCACCAGGCGCAGGCCGGGGAAAACCCGGCTGTGAAAGACTCCGTGCTCGTCAGGTGCCAGCCGGCGATACTCGTCACCCTCGAGGTAGAACCAGTCCAACTGCTGTTCGGAAACCCGCCAGACGACATACTCTTGAACGCCATTGCGGCAGTACGCCCGGAGCTTGTCGCGCAAATCTATGGAGGCGGAACTGGCAGCCACCTCCACCACCAACTCCGGCGGTCCCGCGAGGTAACCCTCTGGCGTGAGCCGCGTCGCCCCGCCGTGCTCCGGCAGGCGTCGCAAGATCGCGTCGGGCTGGACCGTGTTGTCGGCGTCGAGCACGAGGGTGGCGTTGGGCAGCCATTCCAGCCCGGTCTGGCGACTGGCATAAGCACCCAACCATAACTGAAACATCCCGTCCGGTTTCGCATGACGCACACTCACGGGTGAACCCATGTACACTACTCCCTCAATCAGTTCGGCCTTCTTGACCTGCGGCATTCGCTCGTACCGGCGCAAAAACTCGCGCGAGTGCAGGCGTTCGCCGTTTTCCAGCGGCAGCGGCGGCGCGGAATCGCGTGCTTCGTTCACCTGTGGTTCAACAGCCAGCATGACCTTATTTTAGGCGATCACGCTGCGTCGCGGCAAGGCGCAATTGGCTGCGCCGCCCGGCCGGACCGCCGCTTCTGCTCGAGGATGGCCGCCGCTTGCGGGGTCGGCTCATGACGTGCCAAACACCTGGCGGTACACGCGACGCAGGTTCTCACGGTAGCGCGCGACCGCGCTAAGGAAGTCGTCGGCATTGGTGAAACCGCAGCGAATCGCGACGCGGTACAGGGGCGCCGGGTCGTCTGGCAACTCCGTCTCGCCTTCGTAACTCCACCGCCGCAGGACGCCCTCGACTCGCCGCAGCCGGCGATAGTTCTCGGTCACTGCCTTGGCGTCGTCCGCGGACCAGGCGCCCTCCGCGCCGGCGCGCATCAGCGCCTTGAGTGTGTTCGGCTCCCGCCAGCCGCGTTCCAGACAAAAGGTCTGCGCGATGAACTCGGCGTCCATCAACCCGCCAGCTCCGGTCTTGATCGCCAGCGCCTCCTTGCCCGGTGGGGTTCGCTCTTTTTCCACCCGCGCCCGCATCCTGGCAATCTCCGCCCGCCAGTCCGGAGCCTGACCGGCCCGCGCCGCGGAGGCAGGCGCGCTGAAGTTGCAGAGCCGGGCGGCCATTTCTTCAAAGCGTCGCCCGACGTCGGGGTTGCCGGCGATGGCACGACACCGGGACAGGGCCTGAATCTCCCAGAGCCAGGCACGCTGGCGGTAGTAATCCCCGAAGGCCCGCAGCGTATTCACGAGCAATCCCTTCTCGCCATCCGGCCGCAGCCGTGGATCCACCTCGAACGCGACGCCGTACTCGGTCTGACTCCCGACCAGGTCCATGACGGTGACCGCCACTTTTTGCAGCGCTGGCAGGTTCCGGACCTTGTCGTCGGCCACGAAGACGACGTCCAAGTCGGAACCGTAGTTGAGCTCGGCACCGCCCAGTTTCCCCAGCCCGATGATCGCGATCGGCGACGTCTTGAGCTTGTGCTGGCGCAGGGCGACTTCGAGGGCGTACTGGAGGCACGCTTCACCGAGGGCGGACAGCTCCAGGAGATTCTGCTCGAAATCCGCGAGACCCAAAATTTCACGCAGCCCGATGCGCATCAGCTCGGTCTGGTGGTACCGGCGCAACCAGAGACGCTGGTCCTCATCCGCCGCGCCGTAGCGCAGATCGCGCAACGTGATCGCCGCGTCCTTGGTTCGGAGCAGGTGCCCGGTCTGTTCGAGTTCATCCACCATGTCCGGTGTGCGGATGGCCGTCTCGGCCAGAAACTCCGAGCGGTCGAAGAGCAGCACCAGCAGTTCGAACAAAGTCGGTTTGCTCCGCCACGAGTCGAGCAGCAGCGCCCGGCTCCCGTAGGCGCTGATGAACGTGTCCAGCCGCGCCAGCACGCGGTCGGGGTCGGACAGCAAGCGGGAGGTGGGATTGCCGTCCGGGTACTCGCCGACGGTCCACGGCGGCGGGCCGTCGCGCCGGGGACACATCGCCAGCAGCCTCGCCAACAGCTCGCGGGCCGCAGCCTCGGTTCGGGGCGCCTGGTGCCCGAACCCGGGGCCGAGCACAAACGCGCGGGCCAGCCGCAAGGCGTGGGCTGGATCGCGGAACTTGTGATTCGCCAGACGTTCCAGCCACTCGTGGTCATCCGCGCCAAACGGGGGGACCAATTCAGCTCCCGCTTCCACCTTGAGTGCGATGGTCTCATCATAGACCGCACGAACCCGGCGGCGATGCCTGGCCAGCTCGTCCTCGAACGGCTTGAGGGTGGCGAAGCCCATCTGCTGCGCCAGCCGCAGGCGCGGTTGGCGTTCCGTTGGGAGCGTGTGGGTCTGAAGATTCTCCTCCATCTGCAGCCGGTGTTCGAGGTCTCGGAGGAAGCGATACGCTGCCGCCAGGTTTTCCGCTTCTCTGGCCTGAAGGCGCTGGTAGCGGACCAACCGTTCCAGCGCTTCGAGCGTCCGCGGCCAGGCGAGAAATGGTTGCCGACCTGCGCCAAGCAACTGGTGCGTCTGAACGATGAACTCGATTTCGCGGATGCCACCCCGCCCCAGCTTCACGTTGCGATCCAGGTCGCCGCTTCCGACGATCTCGTCCTCGATGCGCTGCTTCATGGCCGCGATCTCGCGCAGGGCGGACTCGCCCAGGGAGCGCGGAAAGCGGAAGGACTGAATTGAATCGAGAAATTCCTCGGCCAACACCGAATCGCCCGCCACGCAGCGCGCCTTCATCAGCATCATGCGCTCCCACGTCTGCCCCCATTGGGCGTAGTAGTTCTCGTAGCTGGCCACTGACCGCGCGAGCGGCCCGGCGGGGCCATCCGGGCGCAGCCGCAGATCAATCCGATATAATATGCCGTCCGCGGTGCTGCGGCCCACTTCGGCGATAAAACTTTCCGCCAGCCGTTTGAAAAATTGGTGATTTGCGAGTCCGCGAGGCGAGTCCTGCTTGCGTGGGGGCGTTCGGAAGACGTGTCCCTCCTCGCTGTACACAAACAACACGTCCACATCCGAACTGTAGTTCAGCTCGCGGCCTCCCAGCTTGCCCATGCCCAGCACGCAAAATCGGGAGGGCTGCCACGCGCCATCCGGGTCGCGCTCGTAAGGCTCGCCCAGCCGCTCACCGAGCTGGGCGCGACAGACCCGGTACACGCCGTCGAGGCAGACGTCGGCGACGTCCGACAGTTCGGCGGTGATTTCGTCCACCGAGGCCAACCGGGCCAGATCACGGGCAGCGATGCGGAGGCTTTCGCGCTGTTTGAACTGTCGGATACGCGACAGCGCCAAGTCATACTGCCGGACCGTGACGGACTCGCCGAGGCAGGCGCCCATCTCCCGCCGCAGGCCCGCGGCCGTTCGGGCGCGCCGGAGCGCGTCCAAGTCCAGCAGCACCGGCAACCAATCGAGCCGCTGCAGCAACCGGTCACTGAGATGGGGGGATCCACTCCACACCGCCGCCAGCACCCGGGCTTGTTCCAGCGACGCTGCTTGAAGAGCAGCCCGGGCCTCGCTGGCTTGAAATAGCTCGAAATAGTGCCGGGCCCGCTCGGGATCAGCGCACGACTCAAGGGCTTTCGGCCAGATCGCGGACTTCACGGGCCGATTACACCGGCCGGCCCCCGGCGGGGCAAATGCAAAGGCGACGGCCGCCGAAGGTCACTCGCCGATGATCTTCACCAGCACGCGCTTGCGCCGACGACCATCGAATTCGCCGTAGAAGATCTGCTCCCAAGGGCCGAGGTCGAGCTTCCCTTTGGTGATCGCCACCACCACCTCGCGCCCCATGATTTGTCGTTTGAGATGAGCATCCGCGTTGTCTTCCCCGGTGCGATTGTGGTGGTACTGCGATGTCGGCTCGTGGGGCGCCAGCTTTTCGAGCCAGACATCGTAATCGCGCAGCAGACCGTCCTCAGCATCGTTGATATAGACGCTGGCAGTGATGTGCATCGCGTTCACCAGGCAGAGTCCCTCCTGCACACCGCTGCGCTCAACAAGGCGTTCGACCGTCGAGGTGATGTTCAGATAGCCGCGGCGATCCGGAACGTTGAACCAGAGATGTTCGGTGAGGGATTTCATCTGGCCGAATAAGGCTCTCGCTGTTCCGCCGCCCAGCTTAGCGCTGGCGGCGGTCCCAGCCCTGATCGCGGATCAACTGCTCGATTTCGACGAAGGGCGCGAACGAATCGGGCACGCGCTTGAACTTCGCCAGATAGCGGAACGCATCCCGGATTTGGCGGGCCTCGTCGCGTTTGCCGGCCAGTTGTGGAGCAGGAAGGGATTTCAATGATTTCAGGTACGTTTCCGCCAGCCCGGTCGCCCGCTGGAGGGCGGCGGCGTCCTCGGCATACACGAGTGACTCGAACCAGCGCAACATTTCAGGCAGCGGGTTGGCGGGATCCCGCAGGGCGGCAGCATCCGCGCGGATTGCGGCGGCGATCTCGGCACGTTTCGCCATCGTGGCTTCCGTCGTCAGCCGCCCATCCGTGCCGCCCTCCGACGGACGCGGTGGCAGCGGCCGATACCAGATGTTTCGGAAGCGCGTCGGGTTGCCGTGATCCTGGAGCGCCAGCGGCCCTTTCTCCGGAAACGGTCGCGGCCGGCTGCGCCCCATGTGGCCGGTGGGCCCTTCAATGGGAGTGTGATCCTGCACCAGCACGCCGTTGAGAAAGACGGTGACGTAACCGGGGTCCACCACCTGATTGTCGCGGTAAATCGGCCGGCGAAAGACGATGTCGTACACTTGGAATTCGCCGGGCGGACGCACGGGCAGGACCAGCGGCGGGTTCACGCCATAATACGACCCCACGTGGCCATCCGCGTACGTGACGTTGTCGTAGGAATCCAACACCTGGATCTCCAGGCGCCCCATCAGGAAGACGCCGCTGTTGCCGCGGCCCTGGCCGTCCCCTTCCACCTTCACCGGGGTGGCAAATTCCAGGTGCAACTGGCAATCACCGAAACCCTCGCGCGTCTGGATTTGGCCGCTGCCCGGCAGCACCTCCATATACCCATCCTTCACCATCCACTTGGGCGGCTGCCCCTTGTCGTCCTGCCACTGGGAAAGATCTGAGCCATCGAAGAGAATGACCGCGTCGGAAGGCGGTTTGCCGGCCTGGTCCAGCGAACTGAACGTGCCTGGTACCACGCGCGGCGGTTGCGGCCGGTTGCCATCGTGAACGGCCCACGGGTGATGATCGTCGGGCGCGTCGCCGTAAAAGCGTGGGCCGGTCGAGGCGCCGAAACAGGATGCGTGGAAAGCAACAGCGAAGGCGATGGCGAGGAGGGAAAGCGGCGAATGTTTCACGAACGGCAGCATGGAGTCAGACCGGGACGGCCGTCAATTGCAGCTCCGGCAGGAGGCAACCTTCTTTTTCGAAGGACCTGCTGGCTTGGGCGAGCGTCAGGAGGGGATCGCTTCCACCACGGCTTCCCGCCCGCTGTGTGCAACGATCCTTACCCGCGCGCCCTTTTCGATGAGTTCGCCCTGCGTCATCACATCGAGGACTGCTTCGCCGAATTGCGCTTTGCCCCCCGGGCGAAGCACAGACAGGGCCACGCCCTCGCGTCCCACCTGCGCCGACTGGAACTTTTCCTCAACCGCCGGGGATTCACCGCCACTGACCGACTGCGTCACGAGCGTGGCGTAAATCGGCGTCTTGGGCAGCAGTCGCGCGAGGATCGCGAGGACGATCACCGTTCCGATGACGGCGTAGCCCAGATCGCGCAGGGGCACCTTCAACTGCGGCGCGGAGGGCAGCGCGGGCATGCCGGGGTACATGTCCACCATCGCCATCACGATCGTGAACAGCATCAACATCGCGCCCGCCAACCCCAGTACCACGGTGCCGGGCAAGATGAACAATTCGGCGATCACCAGCAGCAGGCCCAGGATGAACAGCGCCGGCCACTCCATCCCCGAGAGCCCCGCCACGTAGCTGCCCAGAAAATACAGGGCAAAAGAACAAATGCCGACGATGCCCGGAAGACCGAAACCGGGCGTCTTGAATTCGATGTAGATGCCGGCCACGCCGATGATGAGCCAGAGCCAGTTGAGGGCATTGATCCAGGTGGCCATTCGTTCCGCGCCGGTGGGCACGATCCGCCGTACCTCGGCACCGGTGAACCCCACCCGTTCCAGCAGCGCCTCGATGGACTCCACCGTTCCCGCGGACAACAGGGGCTTGGGCGGGTCTCCGTACTTTCGCTCCGCCTCCCGGTTGTTCAGCGTGAGCACGTTTCCCTTCTCGTTGATGGTGACGCCGTCAATCACCAGTTCAGACTTTTTGTCAATCATCGCCTGGACCACCGCCGGATTGTGGCCGTTCTTCTCCGCGTAGGCCCGAATCTTGGCGCTGATGGCCGAGGTGGCCTTCACTTCCATGGTGTCGGGCATCTGCTCCACGCCGGTTCCGCCGGGTGACATCAGAATGGGCGCCGCGGCGCCGATGACCGATTCCGGCGCCATGAAAATCTGCTGCGTCGCCACGGAGATGAACGCCCCGGCCGAATACGCCTCCTTGTTCACGTACGTGATGGTCCGCCCTTTGAACTGCGCCAGGATCTCGATGATTTGCTCGGTGGAGTCCACGCGACCGCCCTTGGTCTCCATGTCGAGGAGGAGCAGGTCGGATTTCGCATCCATGGCCTCCTTGACTCCGCGGCGCACCAGATAGACCAGCGGCGGCATGATGTCCTCGCGGATCGGGAGGATGGTGACGCGCTTGGGCGCGGGCGGGTTGGTGGCGACCTCCTGCGCCGGCAGCGGAGCGGCGAAGGCCAAGGCGGCCAGACCGGCCAGCCACATGGAGACTTTCCTCATGGCGACAGCGTAACGCAGTCCACCGTGGGCGGCAAGGCGGGCTGGAGACTCACCGGCCGCGCGGATCGCTCACCACATTGCAGATCAGCATGATCAGCAACGCGCCGACCAGACCGGCGGCAAACCCGAACGGCAAAAACATTCCCCACGCCAGCGTGATCAGCACGGGGATACCCGCCCAGAGCGCGCCGCTCCGCTCGCTCATCTCGGCCGCCTTGTACACGATTACGGCCACCAGGACCGTCAGCATGATTCCCAACATCTGGATCGCCTGTCTCCCAACACCCGTTTGCCGCTCCCGAATCCGTGGCCAGAATCACCCGACGATCCTCGCCGGCAATTATAAACCCTCCCCGCGCTTCCCGCCGGTCCGCGCCTTGGCCGCGACACGGCGCACGTGAACCAGGTACCCGAGCCTGTGCGCCGACATGTCCCTTGATTTTCCAGCGGCAGGGCGGAAGCTATTACCTGCTGAGCTTGGTTGACAAAGACTGCGTAAGCAGTTCAGAAAACACATTGGAACCATGAAAGCCCTGAAATCGAATTGTGGGTTGCTGGCAACCCTGACTGCCCTGCTGATCGCAGCGGCCCCGGCCCGATCGGCCGAGCGGTGGGAGCGAACGCCGCATGGCGTCCCGGACTGGGTCCTGTCGTCGCTGGCCGTCAGCTTCCAGTTCAACGAGGACGCCCGTGTCGTCAACTATTCGGTGACGTTGCCCGATCCTTGCCACCGGCTGCTCTTTGGGCAGCCCGAGCGCGACGGACGGCGAGTCACAGTGTCGTGCTGGCTGGAGACGCAGTTGGGAATGGCCTGCCCGCAGGTCCTGTCCACCCGGGCCGGGCAGCTCGACCTTGGACTTTTGGAACCCGGCGACGGCGAGTTGATGATTCTTGCCGACGGCGGCGGCACGGCGAAGTTCCCCTTTTCGGTCCCGGCGCGCCTCGATGAAGCCGCGCGAGAGGGTCGCCCCGTCATTTCCGCCGTGACCGTAGAGCAACGTGACGTGGTGGTGACCGTCCAAGTCCCCGCCGGCGTGCGGAAGGTCACGCTGGAAGGCCGCTCCCGACTGGGCGCCGGCGCGTGGGTGCCTCGCGCGGTGGAGCGCCTCCCGGGGGAAGGCGGCACGCTGACCTTTCGGATCGGGAAGTCCGAAGCGGTGGAGGTCCTGCGCGTCCGGGGCGACGCCGCGGAAGTCCTGCCGCCCCGCTTCTACGCAGGCCAGTCCGAATTCAACGGTCAAGCGACGGAAGG
>CALJWR010000216.1 GCA_937976685.1 uncultured Verrucomicrobiae bacterium | reverse complement strand
TGCTGGGCATCGAACCGACGGATGCCACCGAGGATCTCGTCTGGCTCAGCGGCAAGCTCGCCCGGCTCCGCATCTTCAGCGACGAACAGGGCCTCATGAACCGGTCGGTGGGGGACATTGGCGGGGAGGCGCTGGTGGTCAGCCAGTTCACCCTCTTCGCCAGCACCAGGAAGGGTAATCGGCCGTCCTTCACCGATGCCGCCAAACCCGACGTGGCAATCCCCCTTTACGAAGCCTTCCTGCGCCAGCTCGAAGCCGACCTCGGCCGGCCGGTGGCCACGGGCAAGTTCGGCGCCGACATGCAGGTGGCGTTGGTCAACGACGGTCCGGTCACGATCTGGTTCGACACCCGACGGAGAGAGTGAATTCCGCTGGTCGCCTCTGGTTTTTGCCCCGCGCTGCCGCAGCGGAAATCGGTATGCTTCAGGCCCAGGAATAGCGTCGTGTTGGCTGGCACCCCGGTCGCCCAAACCCGCGGCAGGTGCCCTGCGTAGCTCGATCGAGACCCGACGGCGACAGAGGCGTCGCCCCGGGGTGAGGCCTGCGGTGGGGCGGTTCTCGCGCCGGCTCTCCGCCGCCCTTTCGCGGCGGTCGCGAACTTCCACTTGAGCACGGCAACCCACCCCGCGAATCTTCGCGCGTGCAGGACGACAGGACGATGGGGAATCCCGCCCCCGACGCAGACGAGCTCCACCTTTGGTACGTGGCCCACACACGGCCGCGGTGCGAGAAGAAGCTGACCGAGTATTGCGGGAGGCAGGGGTTCAAATTCACGCTGCCGCTCTACAAGAGTGTGAAGAAGTATTGCGGGAAGACGGAGGTGTTCCACAAACCGCTGTTCCCGGGTTACGTGTTTCTCCAATTGCTCAAACGGCAGCGGCAACCGGTATTCCAAAGCGACTACGTGGCGAACCTGCTTGAACCGCCTGACCAGCAGGAATTTGAGCAGCAACTCAAGGACATCCTCGCAGCGCTGGAGACGGAACTGGACGTGCGGCTGGCGCCCACGATCACTGCCGGTGTCAAAGTCCGCATCAAGTCCGGTCCGCTCCAAGGCATCGAGGGATTGGTGGAAAGCCGCAAGGGGATCACGGAAGTGCAATTACGGCTCGACTTCATCGGCCAGGCGGCAGCCGTCAAGATGTCCGCAGACATGCTTGAACTGATCTGACCCGCCTCCGTCCCGCCCGGTCGGGTGGCGGAAGACCGGCCACGAGGCAGAGACGCCCGCGGGGGCGTGTGAACTGTCGGTGGATTTGCTCGTGTCCGGTGGATTGCCGGGATGAAGTTCGATGGTCGTTGGCTTGACCCGTGGCTTGGCAGCCGTTACCACACCTGCGCCCAATGAAGAAAAACCAAAAAACTCTCTCCATCAGTCCCTCGGGGGAGCAATTCTCCCTGCCCTCGAAGACCGATTACCCCAAGGAATTTGCCCGGCTTCAGAAGCTGGTCGCCGCCAACCGCAAACAGGGGCGCGAAATCGTGGTGGTGGTAGGCTTGGGGTTCGTGGGAGCCGTGATGGCGGCCGTTGTCGCCGACTCGCGCGATCGGAAAACCGGCCAGCCGGGCAAGTTTGTCATCGGGATGCAGCGCCCCAGCCCGCGCAGTTTCTGGAAGATCCCGCTGCTCAACCGGGGCGAGTCGCCGATCAAGGCGGAAGATCCGGAGGTGGATCGGCTCATCGGCCGCTGCGTGAAAGAAACGAAGACGCTGGTGGCCACCTACACGGAAGAAGCGTTGAAGCTGGCCGACGTGGTGGTGGTGGACGTGCAGTGCGACTACCTGAAGCAGTCGCTGGGCAACGTCCGGACGGGCGCCGCAGACATGGACGCCCTGGAGGCCTCGATGGGTACGATCGCCGAACACATTCCCCCGCAGGCGTTGGTGCTGATCGAAACCACGGTCGCCCCCGGGACGACCGAGCAGGTGGCCTACCCGATCATGAAGAAGATCTTCGAGCGACGCGGCATCAGCAGCGATCCGCTCCTGGCCCACAGCTACGAGCGCGTGATGCCCGGCCGGAATTACGTGGCCTCGATCCGCGATTTCTGGCGCGTGTGCAGCGGCATCAACGATGAAGCCCGCGAACGGGTGCGGAAGTTTCTCACCGAAGTACTCAACACCGAAAAGTATCCGCTGACGGTGCTCGACCGGCCGATCGAATCCGAGACCGCCAAGATCGTGGAGAACAGCTACCGCGCGACCATCCTCGCCTTCCTCGACGAATGGTCACTTTTCGCCGAGCGCAACGGCGTGGACCTCAAGAAGGTCATCGAGGCCATCAAGGTGCGGCCCACGCATTCGAACATGATCTTTCCCGGTCCGGGCATCGGCGGCTACTGCCTGCCCAAGGACGGCGGTCTGGGCATGTGGTCGTACAAGCACATCTTCGGCTTCGAGGACGATATTTTCAAAATCACGCCGCTGGCCATTGACATCAACGACACCCGCTCGTTGCACGCCCCGCAACTGGTTCGCGACGCGCTGCGCAACATGGGTAAACCGCTGGCGGCTGCGGATGTCCTCGTGCTTGGAGCCTCCTACCGCGAGGACGTGGGTGACACCCGTTACAGCGGCTCGGAAGTCATCATCCGCAAACTCGCCGAGATGGGCGCGGACGTGAAGGTCCACGACCCCTACGTGGACCACTGGTGGGAGTTTGAGGCGCAGGACACCTATCCGGCGGCGGGCCACAGTCTGAGCCGGTTTTTCAATCGCCAGGAGGCCTTGAAAGACCTTCAGGTGGAGAAGGATCTGGACCGGGCGCTGCGGGGCGTGGACGCGGTCGTGCTGGCCGTCCGACACGAGCAGTATTTGAGGCTGAATCCCGACGAGGTGGTGCGCGCGGTCGGCAAACCGTTCGCGGTGGTGGATTGCTTTTGCATCCTCAATGACGACCAGATTCGCCGCTATCTCCAACTGGGCTGCGAAGTCAAGGGCATGGGCCGAGGCCACATCCGGCGGATCAAAGACCGTCTTCGCAAAACGACCTGACCGGCTCCAGCCGGACCGGCCGCAGGGTGGCTTGCGGTGGTCGTAGCCTCGGGAAGATTCCTTCCTCCCAGGAGCGATTTGGACCGAGCCACTTTCTCGGGTTGCGAAAACGCATGGATTGCGATGGCGCAATCGGGCCGCCACCTCCTTTCCCCAACAAGCCCCAGTCGAAGACGCGGCGGGGCTGCGCGAACAACCCAAGCGCCGCCCCAGGGCCAATTTCTGCCCGTCTGCCTCGGCCTGCCCGACGTGCTGCCCGCGCCCGACGAAGAGCCTCGTGCCCGATCCCGCTCGCCAGCCTGGCTCTCTTGGACTGAGCCTGACGTCCTGAGAGTTCCTCCCGGCGCGGTGGGCTGCTGGAAACACGGAAACGCATGGACTGAATCCGGAAAACGGTGGAACCGATCGTCCAGAGGCTGACCCGAGCTGGCCCGCAGCGGGCAGCGGGATGGGCCGTTGAAGATCCGTGCAAAGACCACGGCTTGAACCTGGCGTCCAGACGCACGGGCCATTTCCGGAATCGCGCGTTCGAAGTCGTGGCTTGGGTCAGGGCCACCGTGGACGGCGGCGAAGGTACCAACGGACACGGGGTGAGCGACTGTCTTCTGGCGAGGCCGATCGCTCCTTCGCGGTCTGCTTCGCCCTTTATCTTTCCCTCGTCTGTCTGCCAATCGGGGGTGCCAGCGGCAGATCCGCAGCACCGGGACCGGCCAACGCTGGCCGGCGGAAAAACATTCCCGGTTTCTCCGCGCCAAGCCCGGGCAGTGCTTTGAATCCTGACCGCGCATCTCAGTCTAACCCCCCGTGAGACAAACCTCCCTTTCCCGTCGCGACTTCCTCGCCACGACCGCCGTCGGAGTGGGCGCACTGATCAGCCCGCCAGCGGTTGCGGCTGTTTCCTCGCCCGCGCCCTTGCCCGATCCGACCCCGCAAAAGCTGCCCCGGTGGCGCGGCTTTAACCTGCTCGAGAAGTTCACCCGGCGACGGGACGGCAATCCGCCGTTTCGGGAGGAGGACTTCGCGTGGATCGCCGAATGGGGATTCAACTTTGTGCGGCTGCCGATGTCCTACCTCTGTTGGAGCGATCCAGCAGACTGGCGGAAACTCCGGGAAGACGAGCTGAAACACATTGACGACGCGATCGAGTTTGGGCGGCAGCACGGCGTTCATGTGAACCTGAACTTCCATCGCGCGCCGGGGTATTGCGTCAACCCGCCGGCCGAGCCGAAGGACCTGTTCACGGACGCCGAGGCGCTCGAGGTATGCTGCCTGCATTGGGAAGCATTCGCCAAACGCTACCGCGGGATTCCCAATCGTCACGTGTCCTTCGACCTGCTCAACGAGCCCAAGGATCTGCCGGACGAGGACTACCTCCGCGTGGTCCGGGCGCTGGTGGCGGCCATCCGGGCGGAGGATCCGGCACGTTTGATCATCGCCGACGGTTTGCGGTGGGGTCGCAAGCCGGTGCCCGGGCTGGTGCCGTTGGGCGTGGCGCAGAGCACGCGGGGTTACGATCCCATGCGCATCAGTCATCACGGGGCGAACTGGGTCAACGGACAAAACTGGCCGGTCCCGTCGTGGCCGCTCGAGATCAGCCCGGGCGACCGATGGGACAAGGCCCGGCTCCGACGCGAAGTCATCGAACCTTGGGTGGCGTTGGAACGTCAGGGGGTGGGAGTGCATGTCGGCGAGTGGGGGGCGTTTCAGAAGACGCCGCACCACGTCGCGCTCGCCTGGATGAAAGACTTCCTCGACTTGTGGAAGGAAACGGCCTGGGGCTGGGCGCTGTGGAACTTCCGGGGAAGTTTCGGCATGCTGGACAGTGGGCGGACTGACGTCAGTTACGAAGACTGGCGCGGGCACAAGCTCGACCGTGCCATGCTGGAACTGCTGCGCGCGGGGTGATACCGGCAGTTGCCGGCATCCGGCTTCCGACCTGCCCAATTCGATCCAAGCTTTGCGCTCCTCGCCCGGGCGCGGCACTGCGCGCTTGCCTCCCCGGCGCGCGTCTGGTGGCCCCATTATCTTCGCTTCGACTTCCCCGGCGCGCGGCCTTAATGTGGGCTTGTGGATCCGATTGCCTTCAGACTCGGCCCGCTGACCGTGCATTGGTACGGGGTACTCATCGTTTGCGGGTTTGTGGCAGGGTTGTGGCTGGCCAGCCGACGGTGCCTGCGCGACGGGCTGGCTCCCGAGGTGGTGGCGGACGGCGGGATTTGGATTCTGGTGGGCGCAATTCTCGGGGCACGCATGTTCCACGTGGTGATGTACTGGGAAACAGATTTCGCCCGGCGACCACTCTGGGAGATCTTCGCCATCTGGTATGGAGGGCTGGTGTACTATGGTGGGTTGCTGGGTGGGGCCCTCGCGACCGTTCTCTACGCCCGGCAGCGTAATTTGCCCCTCTGGAAACTCGCCGACGCCTTCGCCCCGAGCATTGCGCTCGGCCAGTTTTTCGGGCGGATTGGCTGCTTCCTGCAGGGGTGTTGCTACGGTCGCCCGACCACCCTGGCGTGCGGCGTACGTTTTCCGGAAGGAACCATACCCCACGCCGGCCCGGTGCATCCGACCCAGCTTTACGAGGCGGCGTTGAACCTCGCGCTCTTCGGGTTCCTGGCGTGGCAATACCGGCGCAAGCGTTTCGCCGGCGAAACGTTCGCGTGCTATCTGGTGGGCTACGCCGTCCTCCGGTTCTGCGTCGAGTTCTTCCGCGGTGATTACGACGGCCGCTACCTGGGCTGGGCCACGCCGGGGCAGGTCACGAGCGTGGCGGTGTTGGCGGCCGGGCTGGTCCTGTGGTGGCGCCAGAGCGGCCTGTCAATGGCGGCCGGCGGAGCGGTTGAATGACTTCGCCCGACGCCGGAACACCTCGGACGGAGCGGCTGACCATCGAGGCAACGGTGTCACGGAGCCGGCTGGACAACTACCTCCACGCGCGATTTCCGTGCGTTTCACGCAGCACGCTGCAGCGGCTGATTCGCGAGGGGCACGTGACGGTCAACGGGGAGCCCGTCAAGCCCACGCACCCACCCCGGGCGGGCGACGAAGTACGGATCACCTGGCCGCCGCCCCGGCCGACGGAGATCGTGCCCCGCGAGATTCCTCTCACCGTCTTGTATGAGGACGAGCAACTGCTGGTCCTCAACAAACCGCCCGGGCTGGTCGTCCACCCGGCGGCGGGCAACGAAGACCACACGCTGGTGAACGCTCTGCTGCACCACTGCGCCGGTCGGTTGAGCGGCGTGGGTGGCGTGATCCGCCCCGGCATCGTTCACCGGCTCGACCAGTTCACCAGCGGCCTGATGGTGGTGGCCAAGGACGACGCCACGCACATGGGGCTGTCTTACCAGTTTTCGCGACGCCAGGTGGAAAAGCTTTACCACGCCGTGGTCTGCGGCGGGGTCGAACCGCCCACCGGCGAGATCGAAGCCGCGATTGCGCGGCATCCCAATCACCGCAAGGTGATGACCGTGACCGAGGGGGGCCGGCCCGCGTACACCAGCTATCGGGTGATGGAGCGGTTGCGCGAGGCGACGCTGGTGGAGGCGCGGCTGCACACCGGCCGAACGCATCAGGTGCGGGTCCATTTCAAGTTTATCGGATTCCCGTTGGTGGGCGATCTGGTCTATGGCCGGAAGCAGAACGCGCGACTCAAGGAGCTCACGGGGGTGGAGGCGCCGCGCCAGATGCTGCACGCGCGCCGGCTCGCGTTCGACCACCCGCAGTCAGGCGAGCGTCTCTCGTTTGAGGCCCCGTGGCCGGAGGATTTCGCCGCGGTGGTCCGGGCGCTGCGGTCAGGCTGAACCCTCCAGGGGCCCAGTTGCGAGGTCCGGCTGCGTTCGCGTCCGAGTCGCCGGCCTCAGCGTGGTCCCGGCCTTGGCAAGGCGCAGCGTTTCCCAGATCCATTTTCTTGCCGGCTTGTTCGCGGCGGGATCCTTGCCGGCGCACTCCGCTTGCTCCGACTGCCGACCCGCCTTGCCCTCCGGTGGGGTGCAACCTAGTTTCCGCCCCGGTGGACGACCTCGCCGATCAAATTCGTTCTGATGCTGCCGCGCGGCTGGAGTTGCCCCCCGGCGTCGCTCCCGACGACGAACTGGACCGGTTTCGGAAGTTTCTCCAGCGCCACACCCAGCGCCTGCGGATAGCTCATCGGCATGGCCTGGACGGGCGGGAAGTTTGCCGCCTCCGATCCGAGGTGATTGATCAATTCCTGACCTGGTTGGTCGTGGCCATCGGCCGGCACGCGAGGGCAGCCGGCATCAGCTCGCAACTCCGCTGGACCCTGGTGGCACTGGGCGGCTACGGGCGGCGGGAGCTGAACCCGCACAGCGACATTGACGTGATGCTCCTTGTGGAAGGGGCGAGGCTGGATGAGAGGAATCTCCCGCCGGAGGTCCGACTGTTCACCGATGCGCTCATCTTCCAATTTGATCTCAACGTGGGGAACTGTGTGCGCGCCATTGCGGACTGCGTCACCCAAGCCAACGCCAATATCCAGACCAAGACTTCGCTGCTCGAGGCGCGCCCCATCTGCGGGGACGACCAGCTCTTCGCGCAAATGTTGAAGACGGTCCACGCCCGCTGCCTTCGGGGGCGGACGGATGCCTACATCGAGGCGCGGGTGGCGGACCAGGCAGCGCGGCGGTCCCGATACGGGGATGCCGTCGCCATGCAGGAGCCGAACATCAAGAACGGCTGCGGCGGCCTGCGGGACTACCAGAACCTGGTCTGGATGACCCTGGTGAAGTACGGCACCCGCGACCTGGGCGAACTGGCGGCCAAAGGGCTCATCCAGCCGGAAGAGCGGGTGCATCTGGACGCCGCCTACACCCACCTGTTGCGCGTGCGCACCGAACTGCACTACCTCCTGGACCGGCCGGCGGACGTGCTGCTGCGGGCGCACCAGCCGGCCGTGGCGGCGGGGCTGGGCTTTCACGACCGGTCGCTGGCTCGTCGCGTCGAGCGCTTCATGGGCGAGTACTACGCCCACACGGCGGCGATTTACCGCGTCACGCGGACGGTGGAGGAGCGCCTCAAGCTGCTGCCGGAGCGCTTCTCGTTCAGCGGCTTTTTGCGAAACCGGCGACACCGCGCGGCGTATGTCCTCGACGGATTCCGGTTTGTGGATGGACAGGTCCATGCCGCGACGGACGATGTCTTCGAGAAGGATCCCACGCGGTTGATGCGGGTCTTCCGGATCGCGCAGCAGCGCGGCCTGGGCATCAGCGCGCCGGTGCGGGGCATGATCACCGCGCGGTTGCGGCAGGTGGACGCCCGCTTTCGGTCGGACGCGCGCGTGCGTGCGTCCTTCCTCGAAATCCTGGGGCACCGCGGGCGCGTGGCCCCCTGCTTGCGGGAGATGCACGAGCTGGGTCTGCTCGGCCGCTATCTGCCGTGCTTCGGCAAGATGACCCATCTCGTCCAACACGAGTTTTACCACGTCTATGCCGCCGACGCCCACACGATGGCCTGTCTGGCGCAACTGGACCGGCTTCACCAGGGAGACGATCCCGCGTCCGGCTTTTACCGGGATTTGTTCGCGCGGGTCCAGCACCCGGAGTGGCTGTATCTGGCGCTGCTGCTGCATGACGTGGGCAAGACGGTGCGCTCGGCAAGTCACGCCCAACGCGGTGCCCGCATGGCGCGGGCCGTCACGCGGCAGCTCGGGCTGGATAATGCCGCCACCGGGCTGGTCACCTTTCTCGTCGAGCAGCATTTGACGATGCCGTACGTCTCGCAGCACCGGAATCTGGACGATCCGGAGGAAATTCGCCGGTTCGCCGCGCTGGTCGGCGATTACGAGCGGCTGACGCTGCTGACGCTGCACTCCTATGCCGACGCCAAGGGCACCAGCGAACAATTCTGGACCGGGCACAAGGATGCCCTGCTACGCGAGTTGTACACCCTCGCTCACCGGGTGTTGTCCGGCCGGGCAATCCCCGCCGTCGCCGACGCACAGGAACGCGAGGAACTGGCGCGCGCGGCGCGGCAACAAGTGGGGCCTGCGGTGCCGGACGCCGAGGTGGCGGCGCATTTTGACGGCTGTCCGCCACGCTATTTCACGCTGCGGTCGCCGGAGGACATCGCCGCGGATCTGCGGCTGATCCATCAGTATCTGGTGACCACCGTGCAGGAGGGCGACGATCCGCGCGCCGCCGCGGTCGCGTGGCAGCATTTGCCCGATCACGGCTACTCCGTGCTGAAAGTTGCCACGTTGGAACGGCCCGCCATCTTCAGTGACCTCACCGGGATTCTGACGGCAGCGCGGCTGAACATCCTGGGGGCCGAGATCTTCACGCGAAGCGACGGCCTGGTGCTGGACAGTTTTGTGGTCACGGACGCCGCCGCCCGGTTGCCGGCGAAAGAGGCGCAGACGCGGCGAGTGGAGACCTGGTTGCGGGAAGTCCTGGTCGAGGGCCGCGACGTGAATGAATTGCTGGGCGCACTGACGCCGTCCGCCGTGGGAACCGGCCTGCCGGACCTCAAGCTGCCGACGCGCATTCGTTTCGACAACGCCGCCACGCCCGAGCAGACCGTGATCGAGGTGGAGACCGAGGACAGGCTGGGGTTGCTTCACACACTGGTGCGGGTGCTCGCGGAACTGGAGCTCGACGTGGCGCTCGCGAAGATCACCACCGACTGCGGCGCGGCCATTGACACGTTCTACGTCACGCTGCCGCGGGGACAGCGACTCCTGGGGCGCGACCAGCAGCGCAGGGTCGAACAACGGCTGCGCCAGGAGTTGAAGAATCTGCGCTGACTGGCAACGTCGGCCCGCTGACCCGGTCATGGACAAGCTGCTGCTCATAGATGACGAGGTGGACATGCATTACTCGTTCCGCCGCCTGTTCGCGGCCGACGAGATTGAAGTGAGCACCGCGTCGAGCGCCGAGGAAGGGTTGCGCCTGATTCCCAGGCTCAAGCCCGACCTCGTGGTCATGGACATCCGCATGGGCGGCATGAGCGGACTCGAAGGGCTCCGACGCGTCCGCATGATGGACGCCCGGCTCCCGGTCATCATGATGACCGCCTACGGCACCACGCAGGTTGCCATCGAAGCGATGAAGCTCGGCGCCTACGACTACGTGCTCAAACCCTTTGATGTGCCGCGGCTCAAGCAAGTGGTCTTGGCCGCGCTCAAGGCGGCCCGCGACATGCGCCGGGTGGTCGCCTTTGAACCACTCCTCGATCAACAGGATTACGAGCAGGGCATCATCGGCCGCAGTGAGCCGATGCAGGCCGTGTTCAAGACCATCGGCCAGCTCGCCGACTCCGATGCCACGGTGCTGATCACGGGCGAAAGCGGCACCGGCAAGGAGCTGGTCGCGCACGCCATCTACCAGCACGGCCGTCGCAGTCAGATGAACTTCCTGGCGGTCAACTGCGCGGCCATCCCCGAGAACCTGCTGGAAAGCGAGCTCTTCGGCCACGAAAAGGGCGCGTTCACCGGCGCGACGGCCCAGCGCATCGGCCGGTTCGAGCAGTGCAACGGCGGCACGATTTTTCTGGACGAGATCGGCGACATGTCGCTGCCCACGCAGACCAAGATCCTCCGCGTGCTGCAGTCCGGCACCTTCGAGCGGGTGGGCGGCAACGAGACGATCCGCGTGAACGTCCGCGTCATTGCCGCCACCAATCAGCCCCTCGAACGGGCCGTGGCCGAACGCCGTTTCCGCGAGGATCTGTTTTACCGGCTGAACGTGGTACGCGTGCATCTGCCGCCACTGCGGGAGCGTGCGGGAGACATTCCGCTGCTGGTCAATTACTTCCTGCAGAAGCTCGCCAAGCCGCAACGGCAGCCACCCAAGTCACTCAGTCCCGACGCGCTGGCCGCGCTCAAGGCCTATTCGTGGCCCGGCAACGTTCGGGAGTTGGAAAACGCCATTCAACGGGCGGTGGTGATGGCCAAGGGCAGCGTGGTGCTCCGCGAAAACCTCCCGCCCGCGATTGCGACCGCCACCTCCGCCCCGCCGGCTCCCCCCGCGGCTCCGCCGACGCCGACGGCTGCAGCGGCCTCCGATCCGCCCCCGCATCAAGCGCCGGCCGGCCGCCCGCAAGCGGCGCCAGCGGAGGTTGCCGCGCTGGTGGATCAGCTATTCGCCTGGGCGCGCCGGGACCCGAAGAACCGGATCATTCCGACGGTGGAACGAGAACTCGTGGTTCGGGCCTTGCGGGAAACCAAGGGCAATCAGTTGCAGGCGGCGAAGCTGCTGGGCATGACCCGGGCCACGCTGCGCAAGCGTCTCGAGCGATTTGACATCAAGGCGCAAATCCAGGTGGGCTAGGGGGCTGGCCCGAAGGGCTCGTGCGTCGCGAGTCGGCAGGATCGGGTGGGAGGCGACGGCGCGGCTGCCGCGCATCTGGGCCGTGTTGGCTCTGGCGCCCCCCCGGCCACCGCCCTCCTTTAGAGCGTGTTTGAAAACTCTGGAATCGCATGGATTGCTCACGCCAGGCGGCGAAGTTGAATGCGGATCATAGCCAGGTGGATCCAGGCCTCCGCGCTGGTCTCCGTGCGCTCGTAGTCACGTACCAACCTTCGGTGCCG
>CALJWR010000215.1 GCA_937976685.1 uncultured Verrucomicrobiae bacterium | reverse complement strand
ATTCATCAGTTCCCCGGCAAGCTGGGGAACGGTTTTTCTCCTGTCAACCGGACTGAGCCGCTGACCGTTGTCGCGGATTCGCGCAGGCGGTCGGCCGGCCTTCGCGTGAGCGGCCGCTTCCGGGTTGCCTCGCTTGGCGACGCACACCCGCGGAACCGCTTCGGCCCGCTTCGTTGACACCTGCCCACCCCCCGACCTAGCCTCCGCCACGATGTCGCGGCTGCCTTTCGAGTGGATGTTGGCCCTCCGTTACCTGCGCCCCAAGCGCTCGTTCGTGTCGGCCATCACCCTCATTTCCGTGGTGGGCGTCACCCTGGGCGTGGCGGTGCTGATCATCGTCATCTCGGTGATGAGCGGTTTCGGCCGTGAGTTGAAGGCGAAGATCATCAGCTTCAACGCTCACGTCAGGGTCGAGCCGGCCCGCGGCTTGATGGCGGAATACGAGGCGCTGGCCGACCGGATCCGACTGCTGCCCGAGGTTCGGGGGGTCGCGCCGTACATCGGCGGTCAGGTGTTGCTGGAAACGCAGCCGTTGGACGAGGCGAATTCGCTGGTCGTTGCTCCGGCCTTGCGCGGTGTGGATCCGCGATGGGAGGCTGGCGTGAGCCGTCTGCCCAACAGCATCGTGGCCGGCGAATTCGATCTCTCCGGCTACAGCCTGGTGGTGGGCCGCGAACTGGCCAACAAGTTGAACCTGCGGGTGGGCGACGCGGTGGCGGTCTATACCGTCCGCGCCTTCAAGCTTTGGAAAGACAGCCGGAAATCCGAGGCGGAGGAGGCGGCACTGGCGGAGGACTATGTGGTCAAGGGGATCTTCGACCTCGGGATGGACCAGTTCGACTCGACCGTGGTGGTGGCGTCGCTGCCCAACGCGCAGGACCTCTACAACCTCGAGGACAACGTCCACGGCCTCCTGATTACGCTGGACAACCCTGACGCCGCGACCGCGTTTCAAGAGCGGCTTGCGGCGGAGCTGGGTCCCGAGTACGCCGTAACGACGTGGCTGGAGGAGAATTCCCAGTTCCTCGAGGTGCTGATGGTCGAGAAGCACATGATGTTCTACCTGCTGTTCTTCATCACGATCGTCGCCGCGTTCGGCATTTGCAGCGCGCTGATTACGTTCGTGGTTCAAAAGACGCGCGAGATCGGCGTGCTGAAAGCCCTCGGCGCGACCGGCGGTCAGATCATGACGTTGTTCCTGGCGCAGAGCCTGGCGGTTGGTCTGATCGGCGTGCTGACCGGGCTGGGGTTGGGCCTGCTGGCCGTCATCAAACGGAACGAGTTCCTGGTCTTCATGCGGAAGGCAACGGGCATCGAATTGTTCCCGGCCAAATTCTACCTGTTCCGCGAACTGCCAGCGTGGTTGCAGGCCGATGACATCGCGATCATCTGTGGCGGGTCGCTGCTCGTGTGCGTTCTGATCGGCGGCTTGATTCCGGCGTGGAGCGCGGCCCGGCTCAAGCCGGCGGAGGCCTTGCGCCATGAGTGAGTTGGCCCCAGAGCCCCGGCCGGCGCCCCCCGCGCTGCTCAACGCGCGCGGCCTGACCAAGTCGTTTCGGCTGGGCCGGCGGGACGTGGAGGTGCTGCGGGGGGTGGACCTCACCGTGCTGCGCGGCGAATTCGTGGCCTTGCGCGGCGCCTCGGGCGCCGGCAAGAGCACCCTGCTGCAGATCCTGGGCGGGCTCGACACGCCCACGGCCGGTGAAGTGGAATTCGACGGCGGGCGGCTGTCGGGTCTCCGGCCGCGCGAGCTCGCCCGGTTCCGCAACACGCGCGTGGGCTTCGTTTTCCAGGCCTACCACCTGTTGCCGGAATTGGACGCCTTCGAAAATGTCTGCGTGCCCGCGCGGCTGGGAAGGATGCCGGTTGCAGAGGCGCAAGCCCGCGCCCGGGCCCTGCTCGAACGCGTCGGGTTGGGCCACCGGCTCGATCACCGGCCCACCGAGCTGTCGGGCGGCGAGCAGCAGCGGGTCGCCATTGCCCGTGCGCTCATGAATGATCCCGAACTCGTGCTGGCCGACGAGCCGACCGGGAATCTCGATTCCCACACCGGCGAGGAAATCATCGGCCTCCTGTGCTCGCTCCAGGCGGAGCGGCAGAGGACGCTGGTCATCGCCACGCACGACGCGCAGGTGGCCGCGCGCGCCCCCCGGGTGGTGGAACTGGTGGACGGCCAGCTTCACGCCACGCTCTGATCAAGCGCGGGTTGGGGCTTCAACCGGCGCCGCGCCTTACCGTTGGCCGATCAAGGGCTTCACGTGCCCGGCGAGGAACCGCTCCGTCAGTTCCGCCACCTTTGGATCATTGAACGATCCGTGCCCGGCGCCAGAGGACGAACCGCGCCTCCCGACGCCTAACAATCCGTCACGGTCACCTCGTGCGGAATCAGGGCTTCGTACTCCGCCAGCGACCCGTCGGCCAGGCAGCATTCGATGATCTGACGACCCAGCGGATCGAGATCCGGCTCCAGGAATTTGCGCACTTGTTTGTGGATGAACTCGCGGAGCACCGCCGCCCCGGCATCGTATGCTTCGCCGCCCACCTCCGGTTGCATGTCCACCCGGAGGAACACGTCGGCGATGGTCTGGCCCTCGATCGTCATGGTCCGTAGGGCGTAGCCGATCAGCGGACAGCGCGCGGGCACCACCTGCTCCGGAGTGAACCGCGCCCCGCCGCGGCGGGCGAGGTACTCGCGCGCGAGCCATTGCGGCATGAAGCCGACCTCCCAGGCGCCGACATGCTGGTTCGGACAGAGGATGTAGCGAACCTTCGGCGTCGAAATGATTTGCTGGAGGATCAGGTTGGCCTGAACCACCCGCCGGCCTGTGGCACAGGGCCAGTAGGAGCCGACGCCTTCCGAGCTCATGCCTTCCTTTTGGACGATGCTGGGATTGCTGTGCCCGCGCGGGGCGACCAGCCGCCAGATCCACGCGAGGGCAGGGGGTAGCAGGTGCATCAAACCGATGATGCCGTAGCTCGGTTGCTCGCGGGTGCAGGGCGGCGTGCGCACGCCAAGGCTTCGGATGTCCACCGTGACCGTTCCCTGCACGATGTCCGGCACGATGTCACGCGGCACCACCACGCGCGGATTGGGGCAGCGCTTGCCCGGCTCGTCCTCGATGTGTTCCCAGATCAGCGCCGTGCTGTCGGGATGGGCGTCAATGTTCAGGAACAGCAGCGGGCGGGGCGGATGAATCGTCAACTCTTCCAGGTGCGGGTCCACACCGTAACGGGTGATGTGGTTGACGCGCACGAACCACGCCTTTTCGGCGTCCATCAGCGTCAACTTGTCCGCGCTGCCCGGCCGTCGCAGGCTGGGATGACACAGCGCCATGTCGTCCGTGACCGGGCGCAGTTCGCAGGCGCGGGGCAGGATGAGCGTGCGCTCGCTGTGGGTGACCAGGTTTCGGCCCAGCAGCAGGCTGCCATCGCGTCGGCGGTGGATGTGTTCGAGCATCTCGCTCTTGCCGCCGCCGCTGGCCCCCTCGTGCATGAAAGTGACTTTGTGTTCGTAGGGCGTGATCACCTGAACGGTCGAGCAATGCGCGGTCACCCACTTCTCCTGTTCACCCAGCGCCAGCAGCACGCCATAGACGCCCTTCTTCGCGCTCGGACCCGGGTAGAGATTGTAACTGAAAAGTTCGTGCAGCCCGGGCCGGCGGTTATGAACAACAATCTGGCGGCCCTCGAAATGGGTGTGCCGGAAGGGCGGAGCAACGTAAATGACGGCCCCCGGCGCGAAATCCGGTCCGATGTCCTTCGGGTCCAGAATGCCCTGCAAGAGCGCGAGGCCGAAGGCGAAGAACCCGGCGTTGGCGGGTGCCACCGCCAGCGCGCCGATCCCCTGGCCCGGTACGCCAGCCTCGAAAGCGAAGAGGGCCAGTTCCTGGGTCTTGAGCCAGGCGAACGTCTCCTCGCGCACCGGGTTGAACTCCTTCCCGAAACGCGCGCGGAAGGTTGGCTTGTTCGTGGGCTGATCGTCGCCGATCACCATGCAGTCCGGGTCGCGCCGGCGCATGTAGGGCTCGCAATAGTTGGCGCTCAGGCCGTTCTTCACGCGGCACACGCGGGCTTCGACCACCCGGCCGCGGCCGGGCACGTCGTACGCCACCTCGTGGTAGCCGTTGCGGGTGTCGCGCAACGCGAGCGCCACCAGTTCGTCCACGCTCTTGGCGACGATGAAACGGGGACAGTGAGTGAGAATGTCGGCCAGCTCGGGCGGGACACGAAAGCCGGCGGTTTGGGTCGGGTTCCTCTCCATGACGCGCGGGAATAGAGAGCAGCCGTTGACAGCCGTCAAGCCGCGCGGCGTCCGCCCTCCCGGGCGCTGCCACTCCCGCTGCGGGGACTCAGGAGGCGATCCGCCGCGCCGCCGCCCGAACGTGTTTTCGCGGGGTTGTGTCCAGCAGCGCGTCCAGCAATGACTTTGCCGCCGCCGTTTCGCCCGCCGCTCGAAGCCGCTCCGCGCACGCCAGACAAGCGTCCGCCAACGCGCTTCGCAGCGCCGCCGGTGCCTTGGGCAGGAACTCCCGCAACGTCGCGCCCGTGGCGGGCGTTCCGATTTCCCCCAGCGCGCCCGCCGCCGCACCGGCCACGATCGAGTCGGCGCGGCCCAAAAACGCCGCGATCTGAGTCGCCTCGGTCGGGTCGCGGCGCATTCCCAGCGCGGTCAGCGCACCCGCCCGTGGCAAGCCCGAGAGCTTCTCCAGGCTGGCGCGGAGCGCCGCGCCCGCCTCCGGGCAGGGCATCAATTGCAGGGCATTGGTCGCCGCGTGGGCCAGAGTTTCCGTGGTCAGCAGTTCCGCCAGTGCCGGGACGGCTGCGGGGCCGCCGAGGATGGCCAGCTTGCCGCAGGCGTAGTCCTTGGCTGCGGCCGGGGCCTTCCCAAGCAAGGTTGCCACGAGACGCTTTTCCAACTTAGCGCGTAGCGTCTCATCCCGGGCCGCGGCGGCCGCGGCATCATCAATCGGCTGGAGCGCGCCGCGCCCCGAACCTGCGGCGTAGTGTTCGAGGTGAGCGAAAGCTTGTTGGAGGCGCTCGGCGGTTGGGGATTCGGTGGCGCTCATGGCATACGGTTTTCGGTACCGTCCGCGATTCGTGCCGGGGGTTCAATGCCGGAATCCATACGCTGCATAAACGCGCGGCGGACAGACCGGCCGGTCCCTCGGAGGGAGCTATGTTCCCCAACTGTCCGGCCATTTTCGTGAGGCAGAAGCAACGGCGAGTTGTCCGCAAAAGGTTGACGCCTCAGGTGGCTATCTTTCGCGCAGCCGGACCCACGCAAACGCACCCGCCAGCAGCGCCAGTGCTCCGCCCAACCAAAACGGCCCGTGGGGATAGCCCGCCCACAAGCCGGTGGCGACAATCGGGCCGAAGATGCGCGCCAACGTGCCCGCACTCTGCATCAGACCCATCACCGCGCCCTGGTCGGCGGCCGGCGTGTAGATGGACACCAGGCCCATCGTGGGGGCGCGGTTGACGCCGGAACCCACCGAGAACAGACCCAGAGATAGCAGTAGCAGGCCCAGACTTTGCGCGTGGGGAATGAGCGCGATGCTCGCGGCCACGACCACGAGACTGGACCAAATCAGCTTCGCCTCGCCGAACCGTTTGACGAGGCGTCCGATCACCCCGCCCTGGACCAGCGCCGACATCAGGCCGCAATAGGCGAAGAGGTAGCCCACTTGTCGCTCGTCGAAGTGCAGCGCCTGCGCGCGGATTTCGGCCGGGTAGGTGCGCTCCAGCAGCCG
>CALJWR010000214.1 GCA_937976685.1 uncultured Verrucomicrobiae bacterium | reverse complement strand
GCGGGTGCGGATGTTCTGGCCCGAGCACGAGGGCCGGCGCTCGCAGGACCTGCCCGCGGCCTGGCACGACGCCGGTCAATTTTACTGGGGTCGGCCGGCGGCCTTTCGGGAGCGACCCGGCATTTTCTCCGCCCGGGCCTATGGCGTGCCCATCCCACGCCACCTGGTCCAGGACATTGACACCCCGGAGGACTGGCAATTGGCGGAGCGGTTGTTTCGTGCCTTGCCGGGATAATTTTGGGGAATCGGTACGAAGCTGAAGCTCCCTCCTTTCGGAGCCCTGCATCCCGATTTTCAGAAAGGCGACTGTGATCAACAAACTCAGCCTGACCCGGCACCTGCGTGAGCTCTACGCACGCGGTGAAAACCTGGCAGCGTATCTGCGCTCCGTAAGCCACTCGGACCGCAACTCGGTTGAAGACGTGATGCTGAGCTATGATTTCCAAGCTGGGAGTTACATCGAGGCTTACGAACGGGACCCACGTTACTTGGAGGCTTACACGGATGCGATTGCCGAGGTTTTACTCCGGTTGGGCCCGGTATATTCCATCATGGAAGCGGGGGTGGGCGAGGCCACCACCTTCAGTGTTCTTGCCGCCAAACTGCCGATGGATTTGGCGTGGTGGGGATTCGATATTTCCTGGTCGCGGGTGAAGTTGGGCCAACAGTTTGTCCAAAGGCGCGGCTGGCCTGCGACCAAACCTGAGCTTTTTTGTGCTGATTTGTTCAACATTCCGGTTGCGGATCACAGCGTTGACGTGGTGTACACCTCCCACAGCATCGAGCCCAATGGGGGGCGGGAACTGGATGCGGTGGCAGAACTGGCCCGCGTAGCGAAAAAGTGGTTGGTGTTGCTGGAACCGGCTTATGAGCTGGCCCCGGCCGAAGCGCGTCGGCGGATGGAGCAACACGGTTACGTGCGCAATCTCGATGAAGCCATTCGCCGTTTGGGACTCGACTGCGTAGAGCACCGTCTTTTCCCGGTAACTGCCAATCCCCTAAACCCGACCGGATTGTACCTTGTCCGGCTTCCGGAGCACCCCAATGCATTATCCCAACCCCGTTTTGCATGTCCCATCACGCGAACCCTGCTGGAGCCGGGGGAGCACGCGTTTTATTCGCCTTCAGCCATGCTGGCTTATCCCGTGTTGGATGGCATACCCTGCTTGATGCCAGCCAACGCCATCGTCGCTACGAAATACCGATCCATTTAAGACTCGTGCCGGGGGTGATTCCGACTTCTTGTCACAGGGGCTCCCTAGGCACAAGGCGCGCGGACTGGGTGAACTGGTTGATTCGCTTCAGCGCAAGTGCTTGGTGGTTTGTCACGACTGGTTGAATTGACGGCTCGTGGGGCATGTGTACGAACCACAAACGGCCATCGGTCTAAAATTGCTCCGCACCATCGCCAAGTTCGCTGCGGGCAATTTGGTCGGGAATGCGCTGACCATTCTCTCCGGTTTGTTGTTGGCCCGATGGGTGGGGCCGGAGGTGCTCGGCCTGTTCACCAGCCTGACCCTGGTGCAGGGGTACGCGCCGTGGCTGCTCCTGGGCACGGGCAACGGCATCGGTCGCGAGATTCCGTTTGCGCTGGGCCAGGGGCGGCGCGACCGGGCATTGACCCTGGCCGCGGCGGCGGCGGCCTGGACACTGTGGATGGCGAACCTTTGTGCCGTATCCCTGCTGGGCGTGGCGGCGGTTCAGGCGGTGAAGGGGCGTTGGGACTTGGTCTTCGGTTGGCTGGTGCAGGCCGTGGCGGTGTGGGGTCTGTTGTTTTGCGCGAATTACCTCCAGTTCACTTACCGCACGGCCGGCGACTTCGGGCGCCTGTCCCGAATCCAGGTCACACAGGGGATTGTGGGCTTGCTGGGAGTGCCCCTGGCAGCGGGGTTGGGGTTTTTCGGGGTTTGTCTGCGCGCCCTGGCGTTGGCGCTGGCCCAGATGGTCCAGCTTTGGCACTGGCGGCCGTTTCGGGTGCGTCCCGCCTGGTCCACACCGGATGTGTGGCATCTGATGAAAGTGGGGTTGCCCATCATGTTCGTGGGTCAATTGAGCGTCTGGTGGGGCACACTCAACAACACGCTGGTGCTGGCCCAACTGGACCATGTCCAACTCGGCCTCAACGCGGTGGTCACGCTGGGGACCGGACCGTTCATGATCCTTGTCCGCGCGGTCTCGAGCGTGGTGTACCCGCAGATGACCCAGGAATTTGCCCGCACGGGCGATCTGCGTCAGGCCCTGCGCGTGGCGGCGCTGCCGGCGTTTGTGCTTCTGCCGCTGATGGGCGTGCTGGTGGCCCTTGGGTGGTGGCTGATGCCGCTGGTGATTCCCCCCCTGTTGCCCAAGTACACCGCCGCCGTGCCGGCGTTGCAGTGGAATCTGCTGGTGCTCCTGCCCTACTCGTTGAACTCCTTTAACAACATCTTCGCCGCTTCCGGTCGGATGCTGCCCTACGCGCTGACGCTGGTCGGCGGGATGCTCGCCTACTTGGTGGCGTTGTTCTGGCTGTTGCAAGGGCGCAAGGACCTGGTGGCCTTTGCCCAGGCAATGGTGTTGGGACGCACCGTGTTTTTGTTGTTGTCCTTCGCCTACATCGGCTGGCTGGTGACCCGGGTTCAACCGGCCAAAGCGCCGGCCGACCCCACGCCGGTTGAATGACCGCGTCCCCCGTCAGTGCGGAAAGCGTCGTGCCTGCCGTGCCCGCCACGGGCCAATTCCAAGTTGTGTTGTCCGGGACGGTCGAGTGGCTGGAATGGGAGCGCCGCTACATCGAACGCGTGCGGCAGGTGGTCGCAAAGGAGGAATTTCGAGCGGTGCCGCTCAGCCTGATGGTTCACGACTTTCTCGTGCTGTTGCACCGCCACGGGCACTTGAAAGGCCCGCGTTGCA
>CALJWR010000213.1 GCA_937976685.1 uncultured Verrucomicrobiae bacterium | reverse complement strand
ACTGCGCCGCCAGCCACCTGCCCCCACACTGGGATCACACCGGGGATGCGGTGCGGTGGGCCATTGATTACCCCAAGTCGCCCTCGAACCTCAAAGGCAACACGACGGTGCAGCAGAACCTCAATTGCCTGCAATGTGGCTCTCCCAGCAGCGGAGACTGTCCACTCTTCGACCAGTGGCTGGACGTCAGCGAAGCAACGGCCGAAGCGGCGTCGTTCATTCGAGTGCGGCTGGCCGCCACCAAAGGCACCGACTGCTTCGACCGCTATTCCAGCATCTTCGTCCGGGTGTATGCCCTCGTCGTCAAGGCGGAACTGAAGGAAGTTTCTTTCAGCGGGACGAAATGCCACACCGTCAAGAAGGACGACGGCAGCCAGGACTACACCGCTCCCCACTGGCAGGACAACTCCTCGCCGCTCGATGGAGACGCCGATGACGCTGGCGACAAGAAGTATCCGATCTGCTTCACGCGCAACACCAAGATGAAAGTCTCGGCGAAGTGGCGGATTGAGCCGTCCGGTCTTGGTGTCACGATCAAGGTCAAAGGAGACGGTCCGGGCAATCTCGATTTTCCGGAGACAGCGGCGACGATTAGCGGTAATGACCTGACCATTACGGACGTGGAATGCTCGAACCCATTCGCCAACGAGGTTGATTTCTTTGATCCGATGTCTATTTCGTGGAGTTATTCGATGGACGGCGGCTCGACGTGGTGCAATGCCGGAACAAGCGCCAATCAGACCTACGTAACCCTTGGCGATCCCTTGACAACGGTCTACCACACACTGGCCCACCTCGGGTGCAAGAACGCTGACGGGGAGAACACGGCGGCAAACTGTACCGCGAAAATATGGGCCGAGTTCACCGACCGGGACGTCCGCCGCGTTGATGGCGTTCAACTTACGTATTACGCATCGTACACATGCGGCAACGTGACGACTGCCAGCCTTCTTGCCAATGGGGACGGGCAGTGTGGGGCTTGGGCGAAGTTCTTCATCGACATGCGAAAGGTTCAGGGCATTGATGATACTGACGAATACGTCATCTTTGAACCGATCTCAGACGACGGTTTCATTGTGAAGAACTGGACATTCACCGGGACAGGATCGAGCGGGCACCCCACGCATGCGTATCTCAACCTGCCCGATTCCCCGTTGATTGGAGCGACGAGCTACAACTGGAAATTTGCGGAAGTCACCGATGCGGCTGGTATTCCGGGGCAGGGCAACGCTAATCCCGCCTCTCTGTTCAACAACCATCAAGTCGTGATTAGCGGCCAATACTATGACCCATCCTACGGTGTTCAGCACGCCAGTCTGCAAGATATTGACGACAATGTGATTGAGGGCTTCTACATTATCCATGAACGCTGTCCCGTTGATGAGCCGACCGTGAACCTTGACCTCAACGGCGACGGTGACAAGACCGATTTGGGTGTAAATACGACCGTAATCCTTTTCCGCAAGAATCCTGCGGGCTTGAACATAAAAGAAGAAAGAAGGAACTACTGAGGAGTAGAACGATGAGAACCTTTGACACCCTAATAATCTGTTTGCTTGCGATGGCGATTAACACGATGAGTGGCGATATTGCTACAGAGCCGTTTTGCATGGAAGGAACAAAGGTTCGGACACAATCAGATGCAAAGCGTGTCGCTTTTGCGGCGTACGTGGAAAAAATGCAACTTGAGATCCTTGCCGAAGAGGGAGTGCGAGAGCGAGAAATCACTATTGTTACGTTGGGTTATGACGTGCGCGACTTTGCCGCAAAAGGTGAGCGTATATGGGAAGCTCGTGTTCTGACCATCGAGGGCAGACTACGGGCAATCATCTGGGTCAATCCTCGTTCAGAAAACGTGCACTTGGTGTGCGGCCCGTGGGAGGAAAAGAATACGGATTAAGACTGCCTCCCTCCGGCACTACGCCTGCTTGCGCAGGCACGTGCCGTCGTATCTCGCTTCGCGCCCGTACACGAAAAATGCGGTGGCATTTTTCGCGCTGGGCGCTACGCTATCGGCTACGTCCGGCGGTCGCCGGACTCCGGCTCTGCCCTCCGGCCCTGTACACAAAATCTGCTTACGCACCTGTTGCGCCAGGGCCTACGGGAGCGGTGTCGCTGACGCGGCCTCTTTTACTTGTACCCCGCACGCCGCCCCTTACGCGGCGTGCCCCGATGCGGAGCGCTCCCGCGCCTGTATAAGACGCGGCGGGCGGCGGAGGCCTGCCTGCCTCTGGCAGGCGAGCGCTGTTTCCCCCCATCAGTTTTCCCCATTTGGAAACCCCCTTTCCTGATTCCCCCTTTCAAAAAGGAGTTTCCGGTGCGATTCCGAGGCATACTGCACACCTGGATCCTAATGGCACATCAGAACGGCATGGGGTCTCCTGAGATGTATGGCCTTGAGATACGCCATATTCACAAAGTCTGTTTCCAGACTTGTCGAGCAACTCCATCCTATAATCCGCCGACTGAACAGATCCATCACCGAGGCCAGGTATAACCAGCCTTCACGCGTGGGAATATATGTTATATCCGGAAACGGGTCAGTTCTTGATAATGGCTACTCGTGCTGGAAACGGGTCAGTCCCACACAATGACAGAATCGGCTGATGTGATCGGTCACCCCAGCGCCGCAGGGACGTCCGACAAGACGGCTACCCACGCAGCGAAGGTACGCCCACCCTGCTCAACCGGTTGGTCCGTCACAGCGCGGTCCAGGAACAGTGGCTGCCCGCCTGGGCGAGCGGCACCTCGGGCACCCTGCTCAAGGACGACACCGCAGGCCAGTCGGCCAGCGAAGTGCGGTTGCGCTTCACCGAGTGCGTGGTGCCGGCGGCGGGTGGCCATCACTTCAACGGCGGCGCGCGGTTGGGCCGATTGGCCCTCACCGACTGCGAACTCCACGGCGGCCAGCTCAACTTCAACGCCGCCGGCACCTACGCCCGCGTCGTGGCCCTCACCAACAACATCCTCAACCGCGTGCTGTTCAGCCTGGGCAACGGTTCGGACACCACCCTGACCACGTACGCCCGGAACAACCTCTTTCGCGGGATCACCACCGGCAACCTGAACGCCGCCAGCGGCAACGCTTGCAACTGGTGGGTGCTATTCATCACGAAGAAACTCGACGCACACCGGCGAGCCGACTTCCAACACTGTCCCGCTGGGCGTGAGCTTGCCGGTCTCGGGATTTACACGGAAGAGAACGATGTTGTCGGACCCTTGATTGGCCGCCCAGAGCCAGCGGCCGCCCGGTTCGAGGGCAAAGTTTCGGGGCGTCTTGCCGCCGGTGGGTCCATGCCCCGCGGCCCGGAGCGCGCCGGTGCGTGGCGTGACCTCGAAGACGACGAGGCTGTCGTGGCCACGATTCGACGCATAGAGGAACCGGCCGTTCGGATGCACTTCAATCTCCGCCGTGGTGTTTGGGCCGGTGAAGTCGCGCGGCAGCGTGGACACGGACTTGAGCTGGCTGAGTGATCCGCGTTCGGCGTCGTACGCGAAGCTGGTGACGGTCGAGTTCAGTTCATTGATCGCGAACGCGAACAAGCCGCCGGGATGGAACGTGAAGTGTCGCGGGCCGGCGCCCGGCGGCAGCGCCGCGAACGGGATTGGCGCCGGCTGGAGCGTGCCGGCGGCGGCGGCGAAGCGATAGGCCATGACCTTGTCGAGGCCGAGGTCCGGCACGAACAGGAAACGTTGGTCGGGCGACAAAGTCACGCCGTGCGCGTGGGGCCGCTGCTGACGCTGGGGGTGGACGCTGGATCCTTGATGCTGAAACAGCGCCGCCGGTTCACCGAGATGACCGTCGGGTCGCACCGGCAACATGGCCATGCTGCCGCCGCCGTAGTTGGCCACAAACACCCAGCGGCCCGTGCGGTCCACCGCGACGTGACACGGCCCTTCGCCGCCGCTGGACACCTGGTTCAGCAAGCGGAGCTTGCCCGTCTCCCGCTCCACCGCAAACGCGCTGACCGCGCCGGTCTTGACGCCGCGAAACTCCCCCTGTTCGCCCACGGCGTAGAGGAATCGGCCGGTCGGGTCCGTGTCCAGGAACGACGGGTTCTTCGCCTCTGCTGCGAGCCCGAGTGGCGAGACTTCGCCCGAGCCAGCATGGAATCGAAAGGCATAAATGCCCTGGCTCTTGCCGCCGGTGTACGTACCGACGAAAACCAGCCAGCGGTTTGCGTCATCGGTGGCGGAGCAGGTGGGAGTGAGGCCAAGGCTCATCGAGGCCAGCGCGAGCCAACCGGTCAGGGTTTTCCACATGCGCGAATGGAAGCCGTTTGCCAGCGTCCCGACAAGCTCGCCGCGCGGTATGTCTGCTGGGAGGGCTTCTCAGAGCAGCCCGAGCGTCTCGGGGAAGCCGCACATGAGGTTCAGACATTGCACAGCCTGACCGCTGGCGCCCTTCACGATGTTGTCCTCGGCGCTGAGTAACAAGACGCGGCCTGTGCGCGGGTCCACCCGCCAGGCGATCTCAAGGAAGTTGGTGCCCACCACGTTCTTGGTGTCAGGCAGCGCCCGCCCTTCCAGCAGGCGGACAAAGGGCTCGTCGGCATACGCCTGGCGGAGGCAGTCCCCGATTGTCTGGCTCGTCGCTCCGGCGGCTTCCGGGCCGAGACTCGGCTGGCGCGGCGTGCAGTACAGCGTCGTCAGAATGCCGCGATTTACCGGAACCAGGTGGGGCGTGAACTGAAGGGTGACCGGCGTGCCGGCGGCGAGCGACAGTTCCTGTTCGATCTCGGACAGGTGGCGATGTTTGGGAATTCCGTACGCGCGGAGGCTTTCGTTGCATTCGGCAAACAGGTAATCCACTTCGGCCTTCCGCCCCGCGCCGGTGACGCCACTGAGTGAGTTGGCGATGATCCCGGCCGATTCGATCAAGCCGGCCCGCAAGAGCGGCGCCAGCGGCAGCAAGATGCTCGTGGGATAGCAACCGGGCGCGGCGACCAGTTGAGCCGTGCGGATGGCGTCCCGGCGGATTTCCGGCGAGCCATAGACCGCCTTGTCCAGCCAGTCGGGCGCCGGATGCTCGTGGCGGTAGAATTCCCGATAGACCGCCGCGCTGCGGAGCCGGAAATCGGCGCTGAGGTCAATGATCTGGCAGCCGAGCTTCAGCAGCGGCACCGCAAACTCGGCGGACACGCCGTGGGGCAGGGCAAGGAAGACGACCTGAGCCTGCTTTGCGAGCAGCTCGACGTGGGGCTCCACGAAGCGCAGGACGCGGGCCACGGGATGACTCGCGAACTTGGGGAAAATGGCCGCCACCGTCTGGCCGGCGTACTGGCGGGAAGTCACCGCCGCCAGTTCGACGCGTGGGTGCGACAGGAGCAGGCGCACGAGCTCTTCACCGGAATAACCGGAACCGCCCACCACGGCCACGCGCACCCGTGGCGTGGCGCCGGAATTGGTTTGGATTTGCGGGTCGCTCATTCGGACATCGCGAGTTCAGAGACCCGCTACGCGGGCAAGAATTCGCGATGGGCCGGGATCAGGTCAAGCGTCCGGCATTCCCGTGATCGCGCGGACCCTTCCCCGCGAAACCGGCGCGCCCGGCCCTTGGTGTTACCGCCCCGACCAAGTCTGGACGCGCCGTCACCCTCACCCTTGCTTGGCGACCGCCGGAATCCGGCGCGAAAACTCAAGGTCGCAGGAGCTTCTCTCGCCGAAACGATTGTTGGCGGGCAAAGCAGCCGCAGCTTCGGCACCTGCGGAAAGGCGGATTTTGGTCGTCTTTGGACAAAGCATCATCAGGCGTTTGCGCCGGGTACGTCCGGCGCATCTTCAGGCAAACCAAACCTGCCCAACCCGGGAGCGATGCCAGCGTCGGCGAAGGTGGGGTAACGGGTGAACGCTGTATTTGAGCCGTGATTTTGCCGGGGTCGCCCGGGACGGCTACGTCATTTGACGTATGTGCGGGGGCCCGGCGCCGGCAAACCGTCCGTGGACGTTGCTTCAGTGCTGGCTGGTGGATGGGCTGAGTCGGACCGTGGGCGGGAAGGTCGTCTCCGCTGGCGCATCAAAGCGAGACCGCGCTGCCGGCCAGCAACAGGCGCGGCGAGAGCAACTGGTCCCGGGCCCTGTTGCCGCCAGTTGCGCGCGGGGAGTTGCCGGCTCAGGGCAGGCGCTGGCCGTGAGCCGCCTCGAGCAGCCGATACCATTCTTCCCGGGTCAGGTCGCAGGCGTCGGCCTTCGCCGATTCGCGGATGCGCTCCGGGTCCGTGGAGCCGACGATCGGGATGATCCCGGCCGGATGCTTCAGCAACCAAGCAACGGCGCTGACGGCCCGGCTGACGCCGCGCTCCCGCGCCACGAGATCCAGCGTGTCGAGCAGTCTCTGCCGTTGGGCGTGGTGGGGATTGGTCATGTCCACCGTCTGGCTCAGCAGCTTGCCGCCGGCCAACGGGCTCCACGCCATCGGCGTCAGATGATCAGCGAGGCATTGGTCGAGCGTGCCATCGAAGAACGGTTCCAAGTGGGCCAGACTGATTTCAATCTGATTCACCCGCAGCGGCAGGCGGCACGCCTTCTGAAACAGCGCCACCTGCGCCGGGCGAAAGTTGCTGACCCCAAACTCGCGGACCTTCCCGGCTTGCTGAAGGCGCTCGAAGGCATCTGCGACCTCGACCGGGTCGCCGAGGAAATCCGGGCGGTGCAACTGGTACAAGTCAATGGTCTCGACACCGAGACGGCGCAGAGAGGCCTCGCAGGACGCGATGATGTGCTCGGCCGAGAAGTCGTAGCGGTACGGTGCGTTGCTGTGAGGGACGCCGGCCTTGCGAATGCCGCACTTGCTGGCGATGACCACCTGCCCCCGCATTCCGGGGACGGCCTTCAGCGCCTCGCCGAAGATGCTCTCCGCCACGCCGTCGCAGTAGATGTCGGCAAGGTCGAACAACGTGTAACCAGCCTCGAAGGCCGCCACCACGGCGGACCGGCCTTGAGCGCGGCGTTCCGGCGTCACCAGCGCGGGGTCCGAGGAGCCGGCCAGTCGCCAGCAACCGTAAGCGAGACGGGACGCGGTGATTGTGCTTCCGCCCAGAGTGATGTGTTTCATGCGCGTAACGGCAAGCGAGCCTACTCGCCGCGCCGGACTCGGCGAGCAGATTCCCGTGCCGAGTGAGGGGCGAATGCGGCCGGTTCTGCGCCGGCATCGGTCCGGTTGCGGCGCGCCGATTCGTGGAATTCCGTGTGCCGCCAGACGCACATTTTGCCGGGCGCAAGCCGGGATTAAGTTGCGGCAGGATTGGCCAGAAGCTCCGACCTTCCTGCAATGCGCGTCCGTTCGGGCAGGCGGAGGTTGACGGCCTGCCATGCTGCCGGCAAACTGACGGCCATCAACTCGACTGCGAAGGCAAACCGCAACGATTTGAAAATATGAACAAGCGAACCAACACTACCCTCGACGGTATTCGGGGGAGCTTGAAACAGGGTTTTACCCTGATCGAACTCCTCGTCGTCATCGCGATCATCGCGATTCTGGCAGGCATGCTCCTCCCCGCCTTGTCCAAGGCCAAGGCCAAGGGCCAGGGCATCCTGTGCATGAACAACACCAAGCAGCTTGCCCTCGGATGGATCATGTACGCCGATGACAACGCGGAGAAACTCACGGGTAACATGGACGGTGGCGACGCCCAGAACCCGGCTAACAGTAATCGCACTTGGTGCGTGGGCTGGCTTGACTTCGGGACCCGGGCCGACAACACCAATACGCTCCTGCTGATTAATTCCCAGCTTGGCAAGTACGTAGGCAACTCGGCGGCGGTCTATAAGTGTCCTGCCGACAAGGCGATGGTCAAAATCGGTGGTCGGACGCTCCCGCGTGTCCGCAGCGTCTCCATGAACAGCTACTTGGGGGACCGCAGCGGCCCGTACACCGGGGGCTTCTGGCAATTCAAGAAGATCACGGACATTTCCAACCCGTCGCCGTCCAAGGCGTGGGTGTTTGTGGATGAGCGCGAAGACTCGATCAACGACGGCTGGTTCGCGGTCAACATGGAGGGTTTCGATCCTCTTCGCCCAGCGGCTTACCAGATTGTGGATTACCCGGCCAGCTACCACAACAACGCCTGCGGCTTCTCCTTCGCCGATGGACACTCGGAAATCAAGAAGTGGCAGGATCCGCGCACGATGCCAAAGTTGCGTCCGGGGCAGCCGATTCCTCTGGGGGTGGCCTCCCCCAACAACAAGGACGTGGACTGGCTGCAGCAGCGTTCGAGTTCGAAAGTGATCAACCCGACCCGGGTGAACTGAAGATCACTTCAATCACGGTTGTTTAGGGGTATGTCCACTGACCCGCCGAAAGGCGGGTCAGTTCGTTTTTGGCCCTCGGAATCCGGCGGTCCGAGCGCGGTCGCAGACGGCGATCAGCGGCGATTGCCGCCCTCCGGCACTCGAACGAGCGGTCCAAGGCCCGGACTGATGATCAGTTGGTTGCCGCTGCGATTGGTCACCACGTACTGGAACTCCTGCCCGGCGGTGGCCGAGCCGTATCGTCCGCGCTTGTCCAGCGCGATGAAGCTTACACCGAGGGCGGTCCCTTTCGAGTCCTGTCGCGAAATCCGGCGCAGAGCTTCCATACACGCGTCGTTCGGGTGAAGGCCCTGGCGCATCAACTCCACCACCAGGAAGGAGCCGCAGTAGCGCATCACGTTTTCGCCGATTCCCGTCGCCCCCGCCGCCCCGACCTCATTATCTACGTACAGCCCGCTGCCGATGATCGGGGAGTCGCCCACCCGACCGGGCAGTTTTCCGCCCAGACCGCTGGTGGAACAACCTCCGGCCAGCGTGCCGTCCGGCCCGATCGCCAGCAGGGCGATCGTGTCGTGATTGCCGCGGGGCGAACCGGGCGTGTCCGGCGCCGCTCTCTCAGCGGCACGCTGCTTCCACCAGGCGGCGTGGCGTTCGCGGGCGTCGGATTCGACGACTTCGAGACCTTCCGCGATGGCGAATTGCCGGGCACCATCGCCCACCAGCATGACGTGGGGCGTCTTTTCCATCACCCGCCTTGCGACGGAAATCGGATGTCGTACGCCTTCCACACCGGCGACGCCGCCGGCGCGGTGCCCCACGCCGTCCATGATGCAGGCATCCAGTTGAACCACGCCGGCGGCGTTGGGTATGCCGCCCAGGCCAACCGACGAGTTGGCGGACGCCTCGGTGACACGTATCCCTTGCTCCACCGCCTCCAGCGGCCCGGTGCCCGCGAGGAGAAGGGCGAGGGCGCGTTCGTTGGCGGGCTTGCCGAAGGGCCAGGTCGAAACGACGACGGGAAGGCTCGATTGGCCGGGCCCCGTTTGAGCGTCGTTCCCGGCGCGCAGGGAACGGGCCGTTACGGCCATCGCAACGGTGCTGGCAACAAAATCGCGCCGCGTGGTTTTCATGACTGACTGATGGGTGTTGGTGGGGGCTGAAGGCATCTCGCTCGCCTCGGCGAACGTTGCGCCCCGAGCGGCGGCGGGTCAATCCCTCTGCTTGCCCCCAAATCGGCGGATAAGCGATTCTCGAAACGGCACGCGGTTCAGCGCACGCTGCGCCGGAGCGTTGTCACGTGTCAGCCAAGCCGTAGATGGGCACGCGACCTGAGGTTTTCGGCGGATACGGGTTGGAAGCGGTTTCATCAGTTCTTAGCCGCCGATTTGGGTTGCTCTGTCATGTTTGGCTGCGAAAAGCCGCCGGTTCGCGTCGTCGGGCTGGCAAGCAGGCCAGCCCGCGGCTCGTAGCGGAGTCCTTCCCTCGAACGTCTCCCTGGTTGTGCGAAAAGCGTTGCGGTGCCGGGCTGCTTGCCGCGACAATTGACGAGGCGATGGATGCGCCAGGAGTAGCCTGAACCTCCATCCCGATCTTGACGTTTTCGATCCATGTCCGCCACCGCAGTAGATGTCCGGCTGAGACTGCAGTTCCTCCTCTGGTACGGGGTGATGGGGCTGGGTGTGCTCTTGCTGGGCATGTTCATGGCGTCCGACCAGTTCTTCGCCGCGTTCATCGTGGCGGGGGTGGGCTGGCTGGCGTTGTTGCCGTATCACGCCCAGTTGTCCCTTCACCTGGCGCTGGCGACTTTCGGTTCGGCGTTCATCGTGCCCTTTCTGGCGGGCCGCCCCTATATGTGGGAGATGGCGGCCCTACTGGCCTGGACGGGCGTGCCCATTGTGATTTTTCTGCGACGCTACCCGGCGGATTTCGGCCGCCTGCTCCGGGAGCACAAATGGGTTTTCGTGGGCGCGGCTCTTTACTGCGCGGTGCTGGTGATGACCATGCTCGTCCGGGGGGTTGGACTCAACATCCTGGGTTCGTCGAAGGTGGGTGGACGTCTGTACTTCCAGCAGATCATCTGCGCGATCTTCCCCCTCTTGTTTCTGTCGTTGAAGCTGGAGGAACGAACGGTGGTTCGGCTGATGGTCATCCAGTGGATTCTCAGCGCGACATACCTGCTCTCCGACGCCGCCTTCACGCTTGGCGGCGCGTTGACGGGAGTGCTTTACCTCCTCGAAATCGCCAATGACGCGATGAATTTCGAGCTGTCCGCGATGCGGTTTGGCGTTCGCCGCTTCCAATCCTTCGCGATTTTTGGCACCTCGATGATCCTGCTGCTGCTGGCCTTCAACAATCTGCGGGACTTCCTCGGGCGCCGCGCCCTGTGGCTCCTGCCGCTGACGGCCGTCTTGGCAGCCATCGGCGTGGCGAGTGGTCATCGCGTCGTGGTCCTGACCCTTGCCGGCACCGGGTTGGTGGTCGCGCTCGCCCAGAGATTCTTCACGATCGGCCATCTGTTCCGGGTGACCCTGATTGGAGTCGCCGCTCTGGTGACGGTCTATTCCACCGTGGATATGATGCCGCAAGCGGCCCAGCGCGCGGTGTCCTTTCTCCCCGGGCTCCGGGTGGACGCGCAATCCAAGGTGGACGCGGAACTGACTTGGGGGTTGCGGCGCACGCTCTTTCGCGTCGGCTTGGGAATGATCCCGGACTATTTCTGGGTGGGCCGCGGTTTTCACAAGTACCTCTCCGACCTGCCTCCCTACCATCCTCAGCAGCAAACGCTCATGTTCCACCTTGACCAGGGGGTGTTCTACAACGGGTTCATCGGCTTGATGGTCAACACGGGCGTCTTCGGCACGCTCGGCATGTTGATCTTCCTGTACGGCGGCACGCGGGTAGCCGTCCGGATCGTTTTGCACCTTCGACGACATGGCTGCGAGGACACCTTTGCCCGGATTTCTTCGGTGGCGGCCGGCGTCTGGATCACGGGGGTCGTTCTCTTCATCTTCCTACACGGTGACGCTGAGACGGCCATGAAAACGTTTTCCCTCCAAGCAGGTCTCCTTCTCGTCTGCGACAAGCTTTTGCGGCAACGGCAGGAAGCCGCGATGGTCGCCGAGGCGTGAGAACGGAGAATGCCAAGCGGGTGCCGACTGAGACGGGGCGTTTGCGCGGAGGCGGGTGATGTGCGGCATCTGTGGCGTCTGGCACTTTGATCCGGGATCGCGGGCCGACGCGGAAATCCTGCGGGCAATGGCCTCAACCATCGTCCATCGCGGTCCGGACGAGGAGGGTTGCCATTGCGACGGACCGCTCGGATTGGGTTTCCGGCGGCTGAGCATCATTGACCTCGGTGGCAGTCATCAGCCGATGGCCAACGAAGACGGCTCGGTGTGGATCGTCTTCAACGGCGAGATCTACAACTTCCAGGTGCTTCGTTCGGCGCTGGCAGCCCGGCACCAGTTCCGCACCACCGGAGACACGGAAACGATTCTCCACAGTTTCGAGGAAAGCGGCCGCGACTGTGTTCGCTCGCTCCGCGGCATGTTCGCGTTCGCGGTGTGGGACCAGCGCGCCCGCCAACTTACGCTGGCGGTGGACCGCTTCGGGAAAAAGCCGCTTTACTACTCGCTGGACCCGGACCGGATCGTGTTCGCCTCCGAATTGAAGGCCCTGCTGCCGCATCCGGGCGTGCGGCGAGAACTCGATCTGGAAGCCGTCGAGGAATACCTCGCCACCGGCTACATCCGCGCGCCGCGGGCAATCTTCCGCGGCATCCGCAAGCTGGAGCCCGGGCACACTCTGACCGTCAGCGCCACCGGCCAGGCGGACTTGCGCCCGTACTGGCGGCCGGAATTGAAGCCGGTCGGCGAACTCGACCGCCGCCCGGCCGACGAACTCGCGGCCGAATTGCGCGCGCGCCTGACCGAGGCGGTACGTTTGCGGATGATCAGCGACGTGCCGCTGGGGGCCTTCCTCAGCGGTGGGGTGGACAGCAGCGCCGTGGTCGCGTTGATGAGCCGCCTCTCCTCGCGTCCGGTGCGGACGTTTTCCATCGGCTTTGACGAGGCGGGCTACGACGAAAGCGCCTTTGCCGCGGCAGTGGCCCGCCGCTGCGGCACCGACCACACCCACGAAGTCGTCCGGCCGGATGTGGTTGCCGTCCTGCCGCAACTGGCGCGGCAGTTTGACGAGCCGTTCGCGGACAACTCGATGATTCCGACGTACTACGTCTCCCGCATGGCCCGGCAGCACGTGACGGTGGCGTTGAGCGGGGACGGTGGCGATGAGGTCTTTGCGGGCTATCCGTGGTACCGGCGGGCCTTCCGGCAAGCGTTTCTGCAGCGCTGGATTCCCGGCGGCCTTCGGCCGCTGGTCGCGCGGCTCGCAGAAGCCCTCCCCCGCGGGGTCAAATTGCGTGCCTACCTCCGGCGGGTGGACCAGCCCCTGACCGCCTGGTCACTGAACGAGGAGTTTTTTTCCGGTGCGGAGCGGGCGGTGCTCCTGCGACCAGAGGTTCAGACGGCGATTGAGGCGGCCTCGCGGCCGGAAGCGGTGCGCGAAGAGGCGCTGGCCGCAACGGCGGGCCTGCCCTGGCTGTCCCAACTCCAGCATCTCGACCTCGTGGGTTATTTGCCGGCGGACATTCTGGTCAAAGTGGACCGGGCGAGCATGGCCACTTCGCTGGAGGTGCGCAGTCCCCTGTTGGATCACGAGGTGTTCGAATTCATGGCCGCCGTCCCGCCGGAACTCAAGATGACCGATCGCGACAGCAAAGTGCTCTTGAAGCGCGCGGTCGCGGACCTGCTGCCGCCGGAGATCCTCTCCCGGCGCAAACGGGGTTTTGATCTGCCGATGGCGCTGTGGCTGCGTGGTCCGCTGCAACCCATGTTGCGCGACTTGTTGCTGGGGCCGTCGTCGCGGACGGCTGAGTTTGCTCACCGGCCCGTGTTGGCGCGGTTGGTGGACGAACACACGGCGCAACGCGCGGATCACGGCTGGCGGCTGTGGTCGCTGCTCTGTTTCGAGCTGTGGGCGCGCGAGTATCTCGTTCCAGCGCCTCATGGCTGAGCCGGCCGTCATCGCGTACTGCATTGACACGCTCTGCGCCGGGGGCGCCCAGCGGCAGATGGTTGAGCTGGTGACCCGTCTCGACCGGCGGCGCTTCGCCCCCTCGGTCATCGTTCTCCACAGCCGTCGCGAAGGGCAGAGCCTGCATTTTGCTGCCGACCTCCGCGCGGCGGGCGTGGCTGTGGTGGATCTCGACCTCCGGTGGAGAATGCTCGAACTGCCCCGTAGCTTGGTGCGCGTCGTCCGCGCGGTCCGGGCGCTGCGCCCCGCACTGCTTCATTCCATCAGCCTCCACAGCAATCATCTCACCCGGCTGGGCCGGTGGCTGTTGCCGGGACGGATGCGCCTGCTCGCCGCCATTCGGACCGAATACAACGCGAAGCAGTATTTCTTCGAGAGAGTGGAGCAGCGCTTCGCCGACTGCATTGTGACAAACAGCCCGGACGTGGGCCGCAAGCTCAAGGAGTTGTGTCGGGTGGCGCCCGCACGGCTGCACGTCATCCCGAACGGGCTGAACCTCGAACGGTTCAGCCGCAATCCCGACCCGGGTTTACGCGCGCGGCTGGCTCCGACGGCCTGCCGGGTGGTCGCCATGATGGCGCGGGTGACGGTCCAGAAGTCACCGAACCTGCTGGCTGAGGCGGCCGGCCGGCTGAAGCAGAACGGTCGCCTCCCGGCCGACGTGCGATTCTGGGTGGTGGGCGAACGCGAGGCGGACGGGATGCAGGAAAAGTTCGAGGCCGCCCTCGCGCGCGCGGGCGTGGGGGACCATTTTCTGCAACTGCCCCAGACACCTCAGCCGGAGGCGTTCTACCACGCGGCCGATTTCACCGTCCTGCCATCGCTCTGGGAGGGCCTGCCGAACGCGGCCATCGAATCGTTTGCCGCCGGCAAGCCTGTGCTCCTCTCCGAGGCGGCGAACGCAGCCGGGGTCGTCACCGAAGGCCGCACGGGATGGGTCTGCCGGACGAACGACGCCTCTCACCTGGCCGAGCGGCTGGGTGAAGTGCTGGCTTTGTCCCCGGACGCGCTCACGGCCATGGCGCCGGCCTGTCGCGCAAGCGCGGCGGACTTCAGCATGGAGCGCATGGTCGCGCGGTACGAAGAGCTGTACGACGCGGAACTCGCTCGTCTGCGGGCGCGCTGACAGGGATAAGGGCCACTCGGGGCCGTGTGCAGTGGCGCCGCGTCACCAGCGTTTTCGTCGGCCCGGGAGCAGGCGGGCGGCATGTCGGGCCATCACTCGTCCTGAGCTGCCCGCTTCAGGCGCTGCTGGTCGTACCGGGATTCGATCCACTTCTGGTTAAGGGCCGGCGCGCCGTGCTCCCATTGCAGCCAGGGATGCAGGTCCCGCGGCAATTGCAGCTTCTCCACCGCGAAGGCGAAGTTGTTGCATTGCCTGGGGAAGAGCGCCGTGAAGACCCGAAGCAAAGGCAGCAACAGTTTCAGCGCGGCGGCGGCGGCGCGGTTCCTCATGCCCTCGAGACGGGCCGCGGGAACGCGGAGCGCGTAGAAGTAGTGGACTTTGGGTACTCCCAGCGGCGCGGCGCTGCGGACGGTCTTCTCCACCTCGCGCTCGGTCCAGCGGTACACGTAGTTGGGGATGGCCGTGTTGCCGACGCCGCCGAATTTCAGGTCGTTACCGACGACCGCGGCCACCTCGTACTCTTGTCCAAAACTGAGTCGCACGCCCATGCGCACCAGCAGCGAGTCCCGGGGCTCGAACACGAGGACTCCCCGCCGGGCCACGCGATACATCTCCAAAAGACCGCGATGGGGCGAATAGCAGTGATGCAGGCCGCTGTGGACGACCACCCAGTCAGACGAACCATCGGGCAGGGTCAGGTTCTCGACATCCTGCCGGCTCCAGCGATAGGGTGCAAACTCATCGCCCCGCATCCGGGGGTCGAGGTTGGAGATCGTCACCCGTTGGAACTCCAAGCGGCGGAACACCTCGCAATCGCGTTCGCCCGCGCAGACGACGAGTACCTCATCGTCACGTCGGAGCAGGCCCCGGTCCAAAAGCGCGGCGAGGGTTTCGGTGTAGAAGTCTTCGAGCCTTGGGCGCATGGGCCGGCTGGAGGAGGGAATCGGTTCCCGGACGCTAACGGCGGGGGCGCAAGAGGATGGCCTTCTTGCTGGTACCCTCAACCTCCACACTGTGGGTTTCGACCGTCGGATCGTCCTTGAGCGCCTGGTGGATGAGGTAGCGCTCGAAGGCGTTCATGGGTTCCAACTCCACGACATCCCCCCAGCGCCGGACCTTTTCGGCGGCTGCCCGGGCGCGGGCGGTGAGTTCCTCGCGGATCTTGGTACGGTAGCCGCCGGCATCAATCGCAACCTTCGGATGGTCGGGATCGGCCTGGTAGATCATCCGGTTGATGAGGTACTGAAGCTGCCCCAGGACCTGGCCCTGGCTGCCAATCAACCGGCCGGCGTCCTCGCACTGGACCTCCAGCAGGAGGCCGTCGTCAAATGGATGCGCCACCACCGTGGCGTCGAAACCAAGCAGGCGGAGGAACTCTTCGGTGAGCGCGGGAGCGTTGACGGGCATGGGATCAGGGGGCGCAGGTTGACGGTGGCGTGACAGACTACTTCTTCCGCTTCGGGACTGGGGGACGAACCGGGGCGGCCGGCGCCGCCGCAGCCGGGGCGGCGGGGCTGGCGTTCTTGGTCAGCTTCATTTGCAGAATGCTGATCAGGTTTTGAACCGTCCAGTACAACGCCAACCCCGATGAGAAGTTGTAGAGGATGAAAATGAAGATGAGCGGCATGTACTGCATCATCTTCGCCTGCACCGGGTCCATGCCGGGCGAAGGCGGCGTCATGCGAGCCTGCCAGAATTGGGTCGCGCCCATCAACAAAGGCAGCGGATTGATCGGGAAACCGAAGAGGTACGCCACGGTGTCGGGCTGGGACAGGTCGCACGCCCAGAGGAAGCGCGCCCCACGCAGCTCGATGGCGCTCTGCAGCATCTGGTAAAAGCCGATGAACACGGGAATCTGAAGCAGGATCGGCAGGCAGCCCCCCAGCGGACTGACGCGGTTCTCCTTCATGAACTCCATCAGCTTCAGGTTCATTTTCTTCGGGTCATCCTTGTACTTCTCCTGAATGGCCTTCATCTGCGGCTGCAGCGCGGCCATGCGTTTCATCGAACGGGTGCTGGCCTGCGTCAGCGGCCAGAACAGCGCCTTGATGATGACCGTGATGATGATGATGGCCACGCCGTACTGGACGCCCAGCAGGTGGTGGATCCCGTTCATCGAGATCAGCAGCGCCCGCGCGAACCAGCCGAAGAACGTGGTGAAGTTCATCGCCTTGTCCTGGTCCTTGGGCAACTGCGCCAGCGTGTTGTACTCCTTGGGGCCGGCGAAAAGGTCCACCCGCCGCTCCAGCGAAGCGCCCGGCGGCAGGACAATTGCCGGATAGACCAGCGCCGTCTGGTATCCGTGCGGCTTGAGCACGGCCCCCGGTTCCTCCGCCAGCTCCGCGGCCGTTGGCGGAGGCAGGTCAATGCGCCGGGCCACGACCCGCAGCGCCGGTTCCGTGGGCGCGGCGATCATCGTGAAGAATTGGTTGTGGACGGCGGCCCACGCCACGTTGCTCGCTCCGGCGCTCGTGAATTCCGTCCGGGGTGTGCCGGGGAAGCATCCCAGAAAACGGTTTGCGAACCACCCTTCGCCGATGAACTCCGCCTTCCGCCCGTCGTACCACTGCACGCCGAGGAGCATGCCGTTATCCTTCAGGCCCAAGGGCGCCGCGGTGCCGACGAGCAATTCCTGCGCAGGCAGGGTCATGGGCTGTTCGGACTTGTTGATGATGCGAATGGTGGCACCAACCAGGTGGTTCGTGCCCAACGTGAAGTCCTTGATGACCTCCGCTCCATTGGCCAGCGTCTTCTGGGCGCGCGCGCCGCTGAGGGTACGGGTCAGGGTGAACGGGCGCTCATCCTCCAGTTCGCGGCCGCCGAGGTACGCCAACGCCGGCAGCGGTGCCTTGTCATTGAGTCTAGCCCAGCGATTGGTGTTGGCCGCCCGCTGCTTCTTGCCGCACGCCACCGCTTCCGGGTACTTGGTGAGTTCGACGGACTTCAGCCCGCCGCCGTGCGACGAGAAGGTGTACCGGGCTTGGGCGGTCGAGATCGTCAGTAATTCCTCCGGTTCAGCCGGGGGCGTCCACGCATCCGCCGGCATGGCCGGCGCGCTGATGGTCGGAGTGGCTGACGCAGCCTCCGGTCTCGCCACGGGCAGGGCATTGGTGCCAGCGACCGTCGCGACCGCATTGGTCGCGACCGGGACCCGGGTCGGCGGGAAAATTTTGTTCACCAACGGCATCCACAGCATCAGCAGGACGAAGCAGGCGATCAGAATGACGATTGACTTGCGATCCATGAGAATTCTCAGCGCGTCCCAGTGTTCAGCCCGCCAGCGGACGGATGAATGGACGAAAGCTCGACTGGCGGCCCGCCCACGGTGTCGGCGAGGCGGGGCGGGACTGGATCGTGGCCGCAGCCTCCCCAAGGGTGACAACGACCCAACCGGCAGATTGCCAGCCAGGTTCCCCGCAGTGCCCCGTGAATCCGCACCGCTTGGAGGGCATACGCCGAACACGTCGGCTGGAACCGGCATCGTGCCAGAGGCCCAAACACGCCGGCGACCAGTGGCGACACGGCCCACTGGTAGAGACGCAGCGCGGCCACCAAAATGTGCTGGGCCGGGTTCACCTGGCAGCGGAGAGCAAACCCGCTTCCCGCCAGACGCTTTTGAGTTCCCGTTCCACCTCTTGCAGCCCGCAACGGGCGATGGCTGGGCGTGCCACCAGAACGACGACGGCCGGACACCGGAGCTGGTCCTGATTGAGGCGGAAGGCCTCCCGCAGCAGCCGCCGCGCCCGGCTCCGGACCACCGCCGGACCGACTTTGCGACTCGTGACCACTCCCAGTCGTGCCGTGGCCGGCGGCGTCAACGGCTGCAGGTTGGCGATCAGGCACTTCCGCGCCGCCCGGAGACCGGTCTCGCGCGCGGCGGCATACTCGCGGGAATGGCGGAGGCGCTGCTCCCGCGGCAGGCGAAATCGCCTGGGGACGCTCGCGGGCATGACGGTGAATCAAACCGGGGTCAGGCGCTTGCGGCCGACCCGCCGCCGGCGGGCCAGAATGGCACGGCCGCTCTTCGAGCGGTTGCGAGCCAGAAAGCCATGTTGACGCTTCCGGCGGATTTTCGAGGGTTGATACGTACGTTTCATGCAAATCGGGCCGTTTTCGAGCGCGAACCCAAAGGATCCCAACTTCTCTGAACCACTTGCCGACCATCACGGAAACGGCGCTCCCCAAACGGAAGCGCGGACGATAACAACGAACGGGGATGCGTCAAGCGGCGCGGCGGCCCCCCCCCCAATCGGCGGGTAAGGACTGAGCGGTCTGATCGGTCCTTACCCACCGATTTGAGGAAGCCGCAACGTCCGCCGCCAGTGGTAGGCGGCTCACGGTGGTGATGCGGGCCGGCATTCATCCCGGGATGCGGGAGCCACCGAGAATGAAGGGATGCGTCGCCCGCTCACAGCGACGTAGAAATCCCGCAGGTAGATTCGCGCCTCGACCTTGAGCCAGTCGCCGACCCACGCCTTCGCTTCCAACCTGCCGAAGAGGAGCTTGCCGGCATCCATCAGGCGGGCGAGGGCCTCATTCTTGGCGCGGGGGACGTAGCCGAGATGATGCCCGGCTTCGTTGAAGATCATGATGGCCAGGCTGTCGTGCGGATTGTCCGGTTCGCGCTTGAGCACGAGTAAGGCACCGGGCTTGAGGCCTGGTTCGGCGGACTTCACATCGCGGTGGCTGGTCCCCGCGATGTGGCACTCGATGAGCGTGATCTCGCGGGCGAAGGGTTGCAGCGCGCCGTCCTGGCCAAACGCGCCGTGCATCAGCGCGAGGAGGGCGGGGGCAATTGTTGCCAGGGAGTAGTTCATGCAAAGTGCCGATGAGGATCCGCTGCCAGTGCGTCGCAAGGGCCTGGCGCTGGGCTTCGAATTGCTGGATTTGGGCTTCGAGCTCCTGTCACCGCTGGGCGACCCAGGCCTCGTCCGCCAACTGCGGACGCAGCGTGAACGGGGGCTGGCTCTGGATCGTTTCGATACGGCGCAGCAGATCCGCGATCTGCCGCTGAAGGGTCTGTTGATCCAGGCGGAGTTGGTCCAGCGACTTGGGTGGCGGCGGTACGGGGCCAGACTTCTCGGCGAGCAAAGCCAAGGCCCGCAGTTCCGGCAGGTCGCCGGCGGTGTAGGCGGTCTGCACCCGCAGCCAGAGCCGGCGCTGGTCGTCGGTCAGCGGCGAGTTCACGTCCGGATGCCGCTTCTTCACCGGGGCGTGATAGAGGGCCTTGAATTCGCGGTCCTCGGCGGGCGGCAGCAGGTGTTTGAGCCGCGTCTCGGCGGCCTGGATCCGGTCCCGCGCCTCCCGGAGGCGCGCCTGCCAGGCCAGAAAATCCGACTCCAAGCGGCCTTCGATGGCGCGGAGGCACGGCGGTACGCCCCGATTGAGGCTGGCCTGCGCCAGTTCGATCTGGCGGCGAAGGCGGGCCGTTTCAAACTGTGCCTGCAAGGCCCGCAGCTCCCACGCGCCGAGCAACGCCTGATACTGCGCCAGCAGGTTT
>CALJWR010000212.1 GCA_937976685.1 uncultured Verrucomicrobiae bacterium | reverse complement strand
GTCCATGAAACCGGCGGCGTCGCCCACGCGCACCAGCCGCGGCCCGGCCAGCCGGCGGTTGAAGTAGGAAAAATCGCTGGTGACCTGCAACGCCCCGGGCAGGTGCGCTCCGGCCAGGCGTGCGGCCATGACCGGGCTGTGCCGGACGGCGGTCCAGAACACCTGCGCGGCGTCCCCGCCCTCGGCGGCGAAGGTGTCCTTGTCCAGCACCAACCCCACGCTGGTCCGGGTCGGGGAAATGGGAATCAGCCAGAACCAGCGGTCGGCACCGCGCACGATCACCGTGTCGCCGCCCGCCTCGCCCGGGTCGCGCCACGCACCGTCAAAGTGACCGAAGACCGCCAGCTTGCGGTGACGCGGGTGGATCATCCGCAGCCCGGCCTGGTTGCCGGTCAGATTGGCCCGCCCGCTGGCATCCACCAGGTGGGCCGCGGTGAGCCGGTGGGGCCGGCCCTCCGGGTCGGTGGCCTGCACCGTCACGCCGTCGGCGGCGACGGTGACCGCGCCGGCGGACCAACCCTCGCGCACCTCGGCGCCGAGGCGCTGGGCGTTGCGCAACAGCAGTTCGTCGAAGCGGGCGCGTTCGACCTGGAGAATTTCCGGTTCGCGGGTGAAGCGGCCGTGCCGGAAGACAAAGCGGCGGGCCTTGGTCCCGTTGGCCAGCAGGAATTGGGCGCCGGTTTTGCGGGGGAACCCGGCGGCCTGCAGCGCCGGCCACACGCCCAGGGCCTTGAACAAGGGGCGGTTGTACGGTAGGAGCGACTCGCCGATGTGGAAGCGCGGAAAGCGCTCCTTTTCGAGCAGGAGCACGCGACGGCCGGCACGGGCCAGCAGCGCTGCGGTGGTGCTGCCAGCCGGGCCGCCGCCGATGATGAACACGTCAAAATTAGCCGGGCCTTTATCAGAAGGACACTTCTCGGCTGCACCTGAAAACCTGACCCGCGAACCCGTGATTAATCCAGCGTCTTCGGCATGAGGAACATTACCAGCTTGCCGCAAGTGGGCTTCGCTGTTGGGTGATTCCTGAACCGTTGTTTGGTCAAACACTGGCATCAACGTGCAGTCATCCTTCAGAAAGGCTATTCAACCGGTCACTGACGGGCGAGCGGGAAATGCGGCGACCGGGACAGCCTCAATCATTACGAGCAATCGTAACTTGACAGAACTATCCTACGGAGGGCTCGGGCCGAAGTCTTTTTCGCTCCCCTCGAACCATTCACCCAAAAATCACCGCTCCACGCATGATCGTAATGATTGAGGGGACAGTGAGTCCGAGAGCTTCGCCTTGCCACTCCCAAGACGTTGTGGAAATTTTCGCGCCCTGTTTTATGGGACACGTCAAACTGCACATTCCCGGCCCGGTCGAAGTCAGCGAGAGAACCTTTCGCGCGTTCCGTCAGCCCATGATCGGGCACCGCGGTCAGGGGTTCAAAGACCTCTACGCCGGCATCCAGCCCAAACTCCAAACGCTGCTGTACACCAAGCAACTGGTCTTCCTCTCCACGTCGTCCGCATGGGGCGTCATGGAGGGCGCCGTTCGGAACCTGGTTCACAAGAAGGTGCTGAACTGCATGTGCGGGGCGTTCTCCGACAAGTGGTTTGACGTGTCGAAACGGTGCGGGAAGGAGGCGGAGGCGCTTCAGGTGCCGTGGGGGTCGCCCATCCGCGCCGAACAGGTGGACGCCCGGTTGGCCACGGGCCAGTTCGACGCGCTCACCCTGATTCACAACGAGACCTCCACCGGCGTGATGAGCCCGCTGGCCGAGGTCGCCGCCCTCAAGCAGAAATATCCGGACGTCACCTTCATCGTGGACAGCGTGAGTTCGATGACGGCCACCAAAATCGAGTTCGACGCGCTGGGCATTGATGTCTTGCTGGCGGGCAGCCAGAAGGCGTTTGCCCTGCCGCCGGGTTTGACGGTGTTCGTCTGTTCGCCGGCCGCGCTCGCCAAGGCGGCCAAGGCGCCCGACCGGGGCTACTACTTCGATTTTTTGGAGTTTCAGAAGAATGGCGAACAACACATGACCCCGAGCACGCCAAGTATCGGCCACGTCTATGCGCTGGCGTCGAAACTTGAGGACATTTTTGCCGAGGGACTTGAAGCCCGTTTTGCGCGGCATCGGAAGCTGGCGGAGATGACGCGGGCCTGGGCGCAAGATCACGGGTTCACCCTCTTTCCCGAGCCGGGCTACGAGTCCGTCACGCTGACCTGCGTGAACAACGGGGCGCGACCGAATGGGCGAGTGGTGGACGTCCCGAAGTTGCAAAAACTGACCAAGGATCAGGGGTTCCTGATTGATGGCGGGTACGGGAAGATCAAGGGCACCACCTTCCGCATCTCGAACATGGGAGACGAGACCGAGGAGACGATGCGGCAGCTTTACGCGGCCCTTGATCAGTCGCTCAAACAGCTCTGAATTCGGCGGCCCGTACCCGCGGCGAACAAAACCAGCGAGACCCCGCTCATGAAAAAAGCGCTGATCACCGGCATCACTGGCCAGGACGGTTCTTATCTGGCCGAACTACTCCTGGCGAAGGACTACGAGGTCCACGGCATTATCCGCCGGGCCAGCACCTTCAACACCGGTCGGCTTGATTCCATCTACGCCGACCCGCATACCCCGGCGAACCGGCTTTTCCTCCACTACGGTGATCTGGCCGACGCCAGCGGGCTGGCTCGACTGGTCGGCAAGATTCAGCCGGAGGAGGTGTACAATCTGGCCGCCCAGAGTCACGTGCGGGTCAGCTTCGATGCCCCCGAATACACGACCGACATCACGGCCACTGGCACGGTGCGACTCCTTGAGGCGATCCGGGAGGTCGGCATTCGGCCGCGGTTCTACCAGGCGTCATCGTCGGAGATGTTCGGCAAGGTGCAGGAGGTGCCCCAGAAGGAAACGACGCCGTTTTATCCGCGGTCTCCCTATGGTTGCGCGAAAGTGTACAGCTACTGGGTGACGGTGAACTACCGGGAATCCTACGGGCTGCACGCGAGCAACGGCATCCTGTTCAATCACGAGTCGCCCCGGCGCGGTGAAACCTTTGTGACCCGGAAGATCACCCGCGCCGTGGCCCACATCCAGGCGGGACTGCAGGACAAGCTCTACCTGGGCAACCTCGATGCCAAACGCGACTGGGGCTACGCGAAGGAATACGTCGAGGCGATGTGGCTCATGCTCCAGCAGCCGGAGCCGGACGATTACGTCATCGCCACCGGGGAGACCCACTCCGTGCGCGAGTTCGTCGAGCTTGCCTTTTCCCACGTGGGCCTTGACTGGCAGAAACACGTGGCGATTGACGAGCGGTACCATCGTCCGGCGGAGGTCGAGTTGCTAATCGGCGATGCGTCCAAGGCCAAATGCCGGCTCGGGTGGGAGCCAAAGGTCAAGTTCGCCGAGTTGACCCGGCTGATGGTGGACGCGGACATGGCCTTGTTGAAGGCGCATCGCGAAGGCCGGGCCCGCGTCACCGCCTAGCGTCATGCGGCGGGCGTTCATCACCGGCATTACCGGACAGGACGGCTCGTACCTGACCGAACTCCTGCTCGAAAAGGGCTACGAAGTTCACGGTGGTGTGCGCCGGACCAGCACGTTGATCCGCTCCCGCATTGACCACCTTTACCACGACCCGGCGATTTACAACCGCCGGCTCTTCCTGCACTACGCGGACCTTGAGGACCCCACCACGCTGCGGCGGGCATTGACCAAAGCCGCACCCGACGAGGTGTACCACCTCGCCAGTCAGAGCCACGTGGGGTTGAGCTTCGAGATCCCGGAGTCCACGTGCGACGTCGTTGCCATGGGAACGCTGCGGCTGTTGGAAATGTTGCGCGACCTGCCTCACCCGCCGCGCCTCTTCTTTCCCTCCTCGGGCGAAGTGTTCGGGCGGCCGGCGGTGTTTCCGCAGGACGAGGACACCCCGGTGGCGCCCGTGAACCCCTACGGTTGCGCCAAGGCGTTCGCGATGCAGATGGTGCGGGTGTATCGCGAGGCCTTTGGCCTCTTCGCGTGCAGCGCCATCATGTACAACCATGAATCACCCCGTCGCGGGGAAAACTTCGTGACCCAGAAAATTTGTCGGGGCGCGGCCGCCATCCGCCAGGGCCGGCAGCGGGAGCTGGTCCTCGGCGACACGAGCGCCGAACGCGATTGGGGCCACGCGCGCGACTACGTCCGCGCCATGTGGCTGATGCTCCAGCAAGACCGGCCCCAGGACTTCGTGATTGCCACCGGCGAACTCCACTCTGTGCAGGAGGTGCTCGAAACCGCCTTCGCGGCGGTGGGGCTCGATTGGCGGCAGCACGTTCGGCGCGATGAACGACTCTTCCGGCCGGCCGAGCCGGCCCGGTTGGTGGGCGATGCGTCGAAGGCTCGCCGTGAATTGGGCTGGGCCCCGGCAACCGGTTTTGCCGACCTGATCCGAGAAATGACCGAGGCGGCTCTGGCGCAAATGCGCAGCGAATCCGCCTCCGCGGCGCAGGGCTGACCACGCGGCCGGCCGTCCTCACGTCGCGGGCTAAAAGCTGTTGTCGGCCGAATCCCGCGCCGCCTACGCTGAAGCCGTGTCCGACCCGAACCCGACCGCGCGCGAGGCGCGCCATCTCCGCGAGTTATCGCCGCATCAGTGGCGTTCGGGCGTCGCCGCCTGGCTGGGCTGGCTGTTCGACGGCCTGGACATGCATCTCTACACGCTGGTGGCGGCGCCGTTCGTCATGCAACTGCTCGACGCCGCCTCGCCGGCCGACCCCGAAGTCAAAGCCAAGAGCTCGTGGATTCAGGCGGCGTTTCTTGTGGGATGGGCGCTGGGCGGCGGTTTCTTCGGCCGGCTGGGCGACCTGGTCGGCCGCAGCCGCGCGCTCTGTCTGACCATTCTCACCTACGCGCTGTTCACCGGGCTCGCATTCTTTGCGCAGACGTGGTGGCAACTGTTGGTCTTCCGGTTTGTGGCGGCGCTGGGGATCGGCGGCGAATGGGCAGTGGGCGCGTCGCTGTTGGCGGAGACCTGGCCGCGGAAGTGGCGACCGTGGATCGCGGCCGTGCTCCAGACCGGAGTCAACCTGGGCATTCTGGGCGCCTGCCTGACGGTGTACGGCCTGGCCACGCTCACTGGTTGGCTGAACGTTTCGTACCAGCCGCGCTGGGTGTTTCTGGTGGGCGTGGTGCCCGCGCTGCTGGTGTTCTGGATCCGCCGCCATGTACCCGAACCGGCAGAGTGGTCCTCCGCGCGCGAGCAGGCCGGTGCGGCGCAACCGCGAGTGCGCGAGTTGTTTGCGGGGGAGGTGCTGCCCGTCACCCTCAAGACGATCGTCGTCTGCGCGCTGTCCCTGAGCGCGTGGTGGGCCTTCATTTTCTGGCACCCGCAACACCTGCGAAATCTGCCGGAACTGGCGGAGTGGCCGGTGCCGGCGCGCGAACAACTGGTGAGCCAGGTATTTTTCCTGGTCATCGGCGTCTCGATCGCCGGCAACTTTTTCTCCGGCTGGCTGGCCACGCGGTGGGGGTTCCGGCGCAGCGTGGCGGGGATGTTTGCGGGCTTCTTTTTGGTGATGGCCGGGGCGTTCATCGTCCCACGCGGTTACGCGGCACTCGTCTGGTTCTGGCTGCCGGCGGTGGGCTTTTTCTCCGGCGTGTTCGGCCTGTTCACGATGTACCTGCCGCCGCTGTTCCCCACGCTGTTGCGCACGACCGGTGCGGGCTTCTGCTACAACATCGGCCGTCTGGGCGCCGCCGTGGGGACAGTGGTCTTCGGGCTGTTCTCGCAGGTGGGTGACTTTCGGCACGCGCTCCTGTACGCGAGCCTTTTGATACCGGTCGCGGCGATCATGGCCCTGCTGCTGCCGGAACCCGGTGTCGCAGGAATAGGCCGCAATTCGCTGGCCCGGCCGGAGTCCCCCGGGTAATATGCCCTCAATGCACACCTCTCTGCACTCCTGCGGTTTTCGATTCCCAACCCTTCTCGTCGCGGCCGCCGCCGTTTTGGCGGGTGGTTCGGTCGTTTTGGCGGCCGAGCCAACCGGTGAGTTTTCCAGCGGACGCATTGATCTCGGGATCGTGGTCAAGGACGCCGACCGTTCCGCCGCCTTCCTGACCAACGCGATCGGCTTCAAGGAAGTCCGGGGCTTCGCCGTCACCGGCGACCTCGGGCGGAAGATAGGGCTGATTGACGGGCATCCGGTCCAGGTGCGGGTCTTTGTGCTCGACGAAGGGGAAGCCGCCACGCGCGTCAAGGTGTTGTCCTTTCCGAGTGCGCCGGGGCAATCGCCCGACCAGCGGTGGATTCACGCGACGCTTGGGATGCGATACGTGACGTTGTACGTGAAAGACGTGAACCGTGCGCTGGAACGGCTGAAACAGGCGAATGTGAAGCTGCTCGGCGAGACCCCGGTGGATCTGGGCGGCGGCACCTGGCTCGTGGCGGTCAAAGATCCGGATGGCAACTTCTTCGAGTTGATTGGTCCGAAGAAGTAGCCCCTCGGCCAGGCGCTTCAAAACACGCCCCGCAGACGGCCGACGATCCACGGCGCGGCCAGCAACACCAACATCCCGCCGGCCAGCCAGCCGCCGCGGCGAGGATCGAACTCTCGGAGGATGCGCTCCCACGGAACGCGGAACACCCAGCGGCCAAAACCGATGTCCAGCGCGACCAGCATCCCCAGCCACACCACCCCAACCGCGAACGCCTGAGCGGCGGAGGCAACGCCCACCCACGGAACCGTCAGCCAGGCGATCACCAGGATCAGGAGTGACCCGGTGACCACGCCCCACTGGCGGGCGCAGCGGTCACCGACGCGCGGATTCAACCAGCGCATCCGCAGGATGCCCTGGGCAACCTCGGCCACCGCGATCAGGAGGCCGATCAGTAAAGCGCGAAGAAGGAGCGAAAGCATTGCTTGACGAGCGAGCTTCAGGGCTCCGCCGGCGAGGCCCTGAACCGATAGAACTGACGGCTGGCATTGGTGCACAGGAGCTGGATCTCCCATTCGCCGGTCGCCAACGCCTTGGGCCAGGGCGACTCGACGGGGACCGTTTCCCAGACCTCGCGGAGCAGGTCGGGCGCGCGTTCGAGTACGGGTGTCCGGCCCCCGGCGCGGGGCCAATAGACCAGGCGCCACCCACCGTCCGACGTGGACGCGATTCGCAATCGCAGATGGGAATCGGCATTGGTGGGGTCGGTGCCAAAGGCGTATTCGGCTTCGTTCGAGTAGCCGTCGCCATCGGCGTCCGCTTGGGGGTCGGTCGGTTCACCAAAAAAGTGTTCCGCCCACCAGCGCGGGACTTGGCCGGCTGGCGGCGGATCCTGGTCGTCGCGGTACTCCAGCGCGACACGCGCTGCGGCCACCAAGGTTTGACCGGCCGGGGCGCGGTTGGTCAAACGAACCTGGACCCGGTCGCCACGGCGCAGATCTAGCGGACCCGCGAGTTTCCCAGTCAGCGGTCCGCTGCGGGAATGGTTGACCATCAGGGTGAAATTGGTGTGCGAAGTCTGGACTTCGTAGTTGCCGATGAAGGAGCCGGTGTTGGGGAAATGTTGAAAGGTCAGGTCGTGCTCGCCGGAGATTTCGGCGGTCAGGGTCCAGACCGCCGCCGCCGTGGGATTCCCCGTCGTCGCCGTCGTGCGCCAGGAGCCCGCGTAGGAGCCGCTTGCGGCCTCGACGAAATCCCACGCGCCCGTGCGGCGGACACTCCACTCGTCGGCGAGCTGTGGCCAACGCGCCGGAGCGAGCCGGAGGACGGGCGAGAGGTTGGTGCCCGCTGCGTCTTCTCCCGCATTCTCCACCCGCCCCCAGAATTCCGGAGGATCTCCCGTGGAGATTGCCGTTCCAAAGTGAGGAATGAACACCGAATGACGCGTGTCCCCGCGCGCGTCGGTGAGGCTCGCTCCCGCGCTGAGCGGCGCACTCGGGCCAATCAACAATCGGCCGCGAGCCGGCGCGGCGGTTTTCCAGCTCACCACCGCGCCGAAGCGGCCCGGGGTCACGCGCAGATCAAGGGCTCGCAGGTTTGAGGTGTCCGGGAACAGCGCGAAGTTGGTGGCCACGACCCGACGCCAGTCGCCCGCGGCTTCGTGGAGCTGCGTCGTGTAGCCTTCGGCCGACACCACCACGCCGGTCGGGGGAACGCTCAACAGCCGGCCGTAGGCGCCGTTCGCGTCGGCGCTCAAGACGACCGCCGGGCCAGCCACCTCGACGCGCGCACCCTCGATGGCTTGACCCGTCAAGGCGTCCGTGATCACGCCAGCGAGGCCGAACAGCGTTTGGTCGGCTTTCCACGGCATCCCTGGCGGAGGCGCCGCCTGGGCGAACACCGGCGTGCCGGAGGTGTTGGTGGAGGGCTGCGTCAGCGCGTGGAGAAACGCGGAACGCGGCACGCCGTCCTTCGCGGGGTTGGCGTAGGAGTACACCACCATGCCATCGGCACCGGGAATCAACGGACTGACGGCCGCCCGCGAACTGCGCATCTGGAGCACGGTGTTCGAGATGGTGTTCAGATAGCCGCCCAGACCCAGTGCCACTTGACGTTGAAACCGGTTCTGTTTGGCGAAGCGGCTCCACTGGGCGAAATCGGCCGAGTGCGTTTCGTGCCGGAAGTACGCCATCGGGATGTTCACATCGAGAATGCCCTCCTCCATCCAGCCGCGCCAATCTTGGAGCACGTCGGACCAGGCGGCTGTCCTGAGCCAGCTCGGGAAGTTGGCGGCCGATGGCGTCCAAGTGATCGTTGCGGCGGTGACTTTCACCCGCGGCTTGAGCGCGGAGACAGCGAGGTAAAGCCGGCGGACCAGTCCAGTCACCTGGTCGCGCCGCCATTGCATCCAGACGGAATCGTCCGGCGCGGGCCGACCGGAGCCGCCGGTTGCGGCGTTGAAGCGGGCCACGGCCAACGGATTGTAACCCCAGTTCCGCCCGCCGTAGCGGATGTAGTCAAGGTGCAGGCCATCCACGTCGTACCGGCTGACGAGGTCCATGACCACGTTGAACGTGTGCTCCTGGACCGCCGGGTGGCCGGGATCGAAGGCGTAGTTCGCCCCGTCCCATTGCTCGCCCGTGAAGGACTCGGTCAGCCAGTCCGGATGGAGACGGAAGGGATGATTTGGCTGCGGCGGCAAAGAGGACGAGCGGTTCCAGATGTTGTAGGTGACGATCCACGCGTGGACCTCGAGACGGGGGCCGGCATTGGTGTCGTGGGCGCGGCCAATCAGGTGCGCGAGCGGATCGAACCCCGCTGGCACGTCGGGGGCCTTGGGTTCGTACCGGCTCTCGTAGTAGGCGTCGCCCCGTTTGCGGGCTTCGACGAAGACCGCGTTGAAGTTGCCGGCCCGGGCATTGGCCACCAGTTCATTGACCTCCCCCGGCGTCCGCAGTGCGGCGTGGAAGGTGTCCGCCCACCAGCCGCGCAACTCGGGCGTGTCCGGCTGGCTTTGGGCCGAAATGGTCAGCAGGCACGCGGCCAACCAGACCCGCCACCCGCGGTCGAGTGTCAGCCGCGCGGCCCCTGCCCGCGCTTGGTGATTCCGGCGTCCGATCATGGCGACGGGACCTCCGGTGGTGCGGACGGGGGTGCGTTGGGCTGCCGACCGAGGTTCAAAAGGGTACTGAGGAACTTCGGCACGTAGAGAGGTTGTACTCGCGGATTGCCGAGCGTACCCGTGACGCGATAGGTGAAAGCTTTCGACACCGGCAGGATGGCGAGGTTGAAGAGGGGGCCGACCAACGGGATGCCCGGCAGGATTTCCGCCTCGAAGTCCATGTTCACGTTGGCGTCGAAATCCACCGTGCCCTTGCCGGCGAGCCGCAACGGGCGGGCTTCGACCTTCAGGTCCCTCGTGCTCAAAACGCTGTTGGTCATCGTGAAGGAACAGGTGCCAGCGGAAGCCCTAGCTTTGCCCACGCCCGGGAGGATGGAGTTCACAGCGCCGGAAAGGAAGGCCATTAGCGGCAGGTCCCAAAGGTAGCCATCGCGCAAGCTGGCCTCGCCGGCTCCTTCCCAACTTTTCCAGTCGTCCGTGAAGAGCTCGCGCACGGTCAATCGCCCGCTGACCGTGCCGTCAAGATTCGTGGTCCCCGGCACTAGGTCGGCCATGCCCCGGCGCAGGTCGGCGTTGGCGAATCGGGCGTCAAAGCCGATACGCACCCGTCCGCCGGGGAGGAGGTCGGCGCGCAGGTCGAGGCCCAGTTGCCCTCCGTAGAAATCGGCCAGCAGGTTGGTCACGGTGACGGTTTCCTCCTGCCACAGCACCGAGCCTTGCAACTGCGGGACGCGAAAGCGCCAATACTCGAACGGTCCGCCCGTCAGATCGAAACGCAGGTCGGCATGGTTGGTTCGCCCCTTGGTGATGAGGGAACCATTGACGAGCGCCTTCGGAGGGGTGAGGAAGCGGTACTCCTTGATGGCTTTCACGACGTTCGTCCCGATGGCCGTGGCCACCAGCATGGGCGGCATGTCGGAAGTGGCGTTCGTGAGCCAGAGCCGTTGGGTCCGCACGTCGAATCCCAAGCCGTCCGCCGCCGCGCGCTCGTGACCGTGGAAGACCTCGATTTCGCTGGCCGAGACAAAGAAGTTGGTGAACAGAACCCGGGCCGAGAGGCGTTGCAAATCCTGTCCCCGCACGGCCAAGTCCGCACAGGCGACAGATCCCGAAGCGCCGAAGCTCGCCGCGTCCAAACCGCGACCGGCAAACTCCGCGCTCAGCGAGGGCGGGGTGCGAAACTCGAAAACCTGGAGCAACTTCGGGCGCTCGGTGTCCGAAAGGCGGACGACGGCCTGAGGCGACAGGCGGCTCTCGAACTGGCCGGAAAACCCCAGTGAGCGGAGATCCAAACGCGCCGCGGCGCTGAGGGCGCCGCCCGCCCGACGGAGCACCAAAGACTCGATCGAGACCTGTTGATCCCCGCACCGGGCGGTCAGCTCCCCCGAATCAACGGCAAGGTCGCGCCAGCCGACACGACCGGTTCGCAAAGCCAGCCTGCCGGAAAGGGAGTGGCGGAATTCCGCTGATTCCAGTGTCGCTGGCGTCACCGTGTGCGGCAGGCGGGCGCGCGCGTCGCACTGGAGGGAAAGCGGATCCTCGATCGTGACCTCCGTCAGTTGGCGGTTCAGGGATTCCGGCAACCCCGGCTGCAGGGTGGCGAGCATGCGTCCGCGGGCGGAAGCCCGGACGGCCACGTCGCGCGTTCGCGCGTTCGCGGTGAGCGATTCCACCGCGAGCGAGGTATCCGCGAATTCCACTGCGGTATTGATCAAGGTAAGCTGGGGCGAGGCCCACACCGCTTCAGTGTGGAACGATCGGATCGGCACGCCACGCGTTTCGAGATTCTCCGCTTCCGCGGTTACGTGGCCGCGCCACGACGGCAACCACGGTGGAAGACCGCCGATGGGGGCTGAAGCGTCGGTCGCGTCGCGCTCGAACGTCACCATAACGCGAGCCGATTCCGCCCGGCCGTAAGGTGTCACTGGAAGCTTGAGTATGAGTTCGCCGCCTCCCGCCACGGGACGCCAGCTTGGAAAGTCGTGTGTGAAATCGCCGCTGAGGATGCCTCCGGCCATCGCGAAGCCCCGGCCGCCCAATTGCCCGCCGCGAACTTCAAAGCGCGTCTTCCCCTGTGGCGGGACTTCAGCCCATGGCTCCGTGCGGACGGAGAGAGTCGCGTGCTGGAGGCGAAAATCGGCCGCCGCCACTGCGCGCGCCCGCCCCTTTAGTTCCAGCCACCGCGGAGCGGTGGCGCTCGCAGCCAGGGCCAGGCGCGCCTCGATCTCAGGGGCATCAGCATCGGCCCAGGGCGTCTGGAGTTCTTCCGCCTTCAACGTGGCGCGAAGGACGCCGCTCCCATCCGTTCGCGGTTCGTTCCAGACCAGCGCCAGGTCGAGGCCGCGGCAATTGCCCCACTTGGAAACCACACCGGGGGCGGTCACACGGACTTCCGCCGTGAACGAATCGGGATTTGCCGCGTCGCCTCCAAAACGGGCGCGAACCTCTGGCGGCGCGACAAATCTGACCTGTCGCCACTCGCGGACGACGGCTCGCGCTGCGGCGCTCCCGTCCGGGCCAGGCGAATCGGCGATATCGCGGGGTGTCCCGGCTCGCGCCGTAAAAAGACGCGGGAATTGTGAGGCGTTGGTAATCGAGCCGAAGGCGGAGAAGGAGGCACCGAGGAACTGCCCGCGAAAGGAGTCCAGCTCCCATTGATCTCCCGGCGGGAAGCGTAGGGTGCCGCCCAGGTTTTCGACGGCGACCAAGTCGGGTGGTTCGTTGGTCGGCGCGAGATCGGCCGTGACCCGGCCCTCGCGGAAAATCACGGAGGCGACCGCGATCCGCCCGCGCAGGGCCTCCCGCCAGTTGATGCGGACCTCCAGTTCCTCCAGCGTGAGTTCGGGGACTCCTCCCGAGGCGGCGGCGCGGGCGCGCACTCCTTCCGCCAGAATGGCCCAGTTCCAGTTGAGCCGGAGGGATTCGCACTCGAAGTCCAGCCCGCGGGCGGCGAGTTCTGCTCGCAAGGCGCGTTGGAACGGTTCAGGCAATCCGGCGAGATTGAGATGGACGAACCCGCAAACCAGCAGCAGCGCCAGCAGCAAAAGGGCAATCCGCGTCCAGCGGACCACCTGACGGAGGCGCGGCCAGCGCGCTGCGGAGACTTCCGCCATATCACGGTCCCGTGGGCAGGATGGACAGTTCGCTGGCCACCCACTCCATGATGTCGCGCGGACACTCGAACACCACGGGGGCGGGTTGCCCATCGAGCGGCACCGCCGCATACGTCCGACCCGAGGCGCCGCGACGACCAAAGCGAACCGTGTAAAGGGCCGGGCCGGTGGCGGTTTGAACCTCGAGGGTCACGGCATGACTGACCGTGCCGAAGCCGTAGCGCGCCAGCGCGTCTTCACCGCGCGCCACCCAACGCTCAGCCCGCAGCCGGCCGACGCGATAAGCCGCCTCCTCGACGAGAAACCCGTTCACCTCGCCCCCGGCCGGTCCGGCGCGAACCCATTGGGCCGGACCGCGGCGAACCAGTTTCTCGGTTTCGCCGCCCTGCTCAATGGTGATGCTGAGAATCTGGTTTGTCTGGATGTTCCAAATCTGTTGCAGCCGAAGTTCGAAGGCCGCGCGGGGCAGACGGCCGTTGTCGAGCCACGTCACCACCGAGGACTCGTCATTGCGCCGGGCAAAGTAGTGCGTGTCCCGGGCGATGCCGATCGCCATCCGGGCCAGCGGAAGATTGGTGACTGCCGAACCCGCGCCCGGTCCGCCCCCCAACACCGTGTACTGCCGGCGCGGCGGCGCGAGGCCGTAGGGCGCGAAATCGGCCACGACTTTGCGTTCGAAGTCGGAGAATTCCTGCTCGGCGAGGTTGGCCATGAATTCGAGCACCAGCAGCGGGTCGGCCGGGGCCTCGTACGTGCCGAGGATCCACCAGCCATTGGTGCCGCGCCGCTCCACGGCGAAGGTTTCGTCCGCCACCACCTCGAGCCGCGTCACGGCGTCGGGCGGAAAGACCACCAGGCGCCGGTCGCAGAAGTCGCGGTCGCCGGCCAGCCACGGATCGAGCGCCTGGCGAGGGGCGGTCACCACGCTGCCGGTGTGCGCCCGGCGGACAAACAGGAGGTTGGGATTGTTGGTCGGACTGCGCCCAATTTCGAGCGCCGCGACCGGGTTCGTTCCGCGGGCGAAGACGACCTCGCGCTCGGGAGGTTGCAGGCCGAGCGGTTCCAGGTCGGCAGCCAGGTCATCGGTGACAAACTGGTGTACCCGGGCGAGGTCGAGTTGCTGGAGCAGAAACCGGATTCGCGCGTTGTTGGCCGGCGTTGCCAGCGGGCGGGTCAGGCGCCAGGCCCGATTCGTGGGGTCGAGCAGCAACTCGAAGCCGTTGGTGGCCGGGCGAACCTCGATGCGATCGAAGATTTGGCCCGCCAGCCGCAACAGGGAGGTGTCCCGCCATTCAAGGGGGTTGCCGGGCAGGGCGCGGACCACATCGGCGTCCACGGCGAGCAGGCCCTCGCGACCCACGACCTGCAAAAACACCTGGCTGCCGATCAGGGTTGGTCGGCCGATTCGCAGTTCCGCAGCTTGGTCGGCCTGCCGGAGCACAATCGCCGCCGCAGGCGGATCGAGGCCAAAGGCCGCCAGACCATTGGTCGCCGCGCGGACTTCGGCGGCGCTGATGCTGGATCGCGGCGCCAGTTCCACCAACCGCGTCAGCAACCGCTCCACGGCGGCCGGAAGGGCGTGATCCCGGAACGGCGCTTCGAAACGCCAGTCCGCGTCCGTCCGGGCCAGGCGGAGCGTCCAGTTGGTGCCGACCTGGATTTCCAGATGGGTGACGATGGCCGGTCGCAAGTCCGGCAAGACCCGTTCGGCCTGGTGGCGGACCTGGTCCGAGCCGGGCAGGCGGCGTTCCCAAACGAGGATGAACGCCAGCAGGAGCGCGGCAAGGCCCAGAATCCAGCGCGTCGAGGTTGAGTTCATCGCGGCAGCGCGTTCCTTGTTGCCCGCCTTACTGTCGCCGCCGCCACCAGACCAGCAGGCCGATCCCCAGGACGGATCCCGGGAAGAGCACCAGCAACAGCCAGCGGAGCTGGTTCAACTGCGCGACCGTTAGGCTGAAGCGATATTCATTGATCGGTCGCGGGGCGATCCCCGCCAGGTGGTCGGGCCGGTCCAGCAACCAGTTCACGATGAGGTTCGCGAAGTCGAGGTTCGCGTCGCTCCGGATCGCCGGCTCCGCGAGGAACAACGACTCCCCGACGACGACCAGGCGGGCGGATCCGCGGTCCGCGATCACCCCGGCAATACTACCCTTCTCGGCCGCGACCGCGAGGGGAATGACTCCCCGCCGGTCGCGGAGGGGATTGGGCCGCGGCGTGCCGTCGGCATCCACGCCCGTGACGACTCCCGTCTCTGCCGTGCCAAAGAGGGGCGTGACTTTTGGCGCGTCGCCGCCGCGATTGGCGGCGGGGCCTGGCTCAACCGGCCGCGGAAAAAACAGGTAGAGGGACTGGCCTTGAAGCGACTTCACACTGGGGTGCGAAGTGAGGTTCGTAATGACCAGATCGTTGCCCGCGCGGGCGTTGGGCGGGTCGAAGGCGTAGCCCTCGCCCAATGCCACCCCCCACTCGGCGAGCAGACGCTCGAGGCCGGACGGGCCGTTGCGGAGCCGCAGCCAGCTCAGCAGCGTGAGCATCCGACCCCCCTGCTGCAGGTAACGGCCGATCGCCTCCACCTCGCTGGCGTCAATCCGGTTTTGCGGCCCGGCCAGGATCAGCAATTGGCAGTCCTCCGGCACGCCGGCGCCGCCCACCAGCCGCAGCGGCTCCAGCACGATGTTTTTCTGCGCCAGCAGCGACGCGAAACTGCGGTAGCCCTCGAGGGCGCGATCGCTGGCCGGGTCGTGTTCGCCGTGACCAATCAGGAAACACGCTTTCGGCGTTCGCGCTTCCGCGAGACCGGCGATGGCAGAACTGAACAGCGCCTCGCCTTTGAAGGCCGTGCGCCGCGCCTGCCGGCTGCCGGCCACCAGTTCAGAAAGGTTGTAGTCTGACAGCTCGGACGCCCGGACAATTTTGTGACGGCCCCCCGCCTCGAAGATCACCAGATCGCTGTCTGCAGTGGTGAGATTGAAACGGTTCGCCAGCAATTCCGCGCCGGCAAGGTCGCGGTGGTAGTCCACGTGCCGCACCCGGATCCGCGGGCTCTGATGCTCGTACTCCTTGAGCAGACCGGCCACCGCGCCGAACACCGGTTCACCGCGATCGAAAAGCATGGTGACTTGGACGTCGTTGGTGAGCGATTCGAGCAGGCGCAGGGTGGGCGGGGACAGGTTGAAACGCGCGTCGCCGGTCCAATGCAGCCGCGTGTAATGGCGCTGGGCCAGGTAGTTGACCATCACCGCGATCGCCAGCAGGCCGATCACCGAAAGGGCAAGGTTCAACCAGAGGCTCCGGCGGTGGACGGGGGAGAAACTGGGCTGAGGAGCGTCGAGTGCCATGTCAGCGCCAGCGGCGGCCTTCCACCGCTTTGAGGGTCAGAAACAGGAAAAACGCGGTCAGCGTCAGGTACAGCACCACCGGCCGCGTGTCCACCACACCCCGGGCAAAATCCTCCATGTGCTCGATCAGCGACAGCCGTGCCGCCGCCCGGGCGAACCAGCCGCTTTGCGAGGTGACGGTGTACTTGAGAAAGCTCAGCAGGAAGAAACCCACCCCGAATGCCAGACTGACGGTGGCCGCTATCATTTGACTGCGCGTCAGCGCCGACGCCAGGCAACCCAGGGAAACGAACACAGACCCGATCAGGAGGATGCCAAAGCCGGTGCTCGCGGTGGGACCCCATTCAAAGGGCGCGCCAGACGAGGTGTACCGATGGACTACCAAGAGGCACGGCAGCAGCGGCAGCCAGGTCACCACGTAGAACCCGAGCGCGGCCGTGTACTTGGCCAGCACCACCTGCCGGTCGCTGACCGGTGCGGTCATCAGCGTTTCAAACGTGCCGGTGGCCTTCTCCTGCGCAAACAGGCGCATGGTGATCAGCGGCCCGGCGAGCAACAGGATCAGCCAGAAGAACATCACGCTGTAGAACCCCTCGGTCAGCGGGGCGTTCAACGTGTCATTGTTGAACGCCCGCAGCATCAACAGAAAACTCAGCCCAATCAGCAGCAGCACCGCGCTGATGATGACGTATCCCGTCAGCGACAGGAAATAGGCGCTGAACTCGCGCCGCAACAACGTGGCAAAGGCGCGCATCAGAACGAATCCTCCTCGCGGTCGGGCCGCGTGACACGCACGAAGATTTCCTCGAGCGTGGCCGGCGAATGGGCCAGTTCCCGCAAAGACCAGCCCCGGTCCACGACGGTCTGAAACACCACCGGTCGCAAGTCCACTCCGGGCCGCGGTACCAAGGTGCAGCGGCAGTACCCGTCCTCGACGGGGATGACCTCCGCGTGCTCGACCGTGTCCAGCGCCTCCCAACAACGTCGCAACTCGTCCGCCGGGGCCGCGACCTCGGCGACGACCTCGCCGTTGCGGCCGAGCCGACTCTGCAGAGCCGCGGTGGAGTCAGCCGCGAGCACCCGGCCCTGATACAGGATGATGACCCGTTGGCAGGTCAGTTCGATCTCCGGCAGGATGTGCGACGAAATGAGCACCGTGTGTTTGCGCGCGAGGTCCTTGATCAATTGCCGCACGGCCCGGATCTGATGCGGGTCCAGGCCGATGGTCGGTTCATCGAGGATGATCAGGTCCGGCTCGTGAACAAGTGCGTCCGCCAGGCCGACCCGTTGGCGGTAGCCCTTCGACAGGGTGCCGATGATCCGCTGCGCGACGTCTGCCAAGCCGCACTGTTCGGTGACGATGTCCACCCGTTTCCGGCTGCGGGTCACGTCAAGGCCCTTGAGCCGGGCGCGGAACTTCAGGTACTCGCGGACGCGCATGTCGGGATACAGCGGGTTGTTCTCGGGCATGTAACCGATTCGCCGGCGCACGGCATCGGCCGCGTGAAACACATCCAGCCCGGCAACCCGCGCGGTGCCCTCGGTGGCGGGCAGAAAACACGCCAGCACGCGCATGATGGTGCTCTTGCCCGCGCCGTTTGGCCCGAGCAGGCCGACGATCTCCCCGCGGGCGACGGTGAACGAAACGTCGTTGACGGCGGTGTGACGGCCATACCGCTTGGTCAGATTCTCGACTTCGATCATCGGTCCCGAATTCATGCTGCGCGGGTCCATCAGCGCAAGGTCAGTTCGACTTCCACGCGCCGTGGCACAAACAAAGGCCCGCGCCGCGTCGTCACCAACACTTGAACCCGCACGCTCTCGCCCTTCGCGCGAGGGTACAACATCTTCGCCGCGTGAACCACGCTCTCGGGCACGGTCCCGGCAAGGCCGAGAAGGATGTGTCCGCGCTGGATGCCCGCCCGGGCCGCCGGGCTGTCGGTTTCGACGGCCGCCACCAACAGACCCGAGCGGGTGATGAGGCCGAGGTTCTCCGCCAGGTCGCGGGTGATTTCCTGCACGCTCAAACCGGTGCGCTGTTTGATCAGCGCCGCATTGAAGACGGTGGTCTCCTTGACCAGGCGCACCGTCAACTCCTGCCGCTGACCGGCCCGGCGTACCCCCAAGCGCACCGCCCGCCGGTCGCCGCTGCCGGCGAGTTCCTCGATGAAGTCCACGTAGCCGCGCGGCGTTTTCTCGTTGATGCTCTCGACCACGTCGCCCGGCTGCAGCCCCGCCTTCGCCGCCGGGCTGTCCGCTTCGATGGCAGAGACGGTCAACGCCGCCCCCGGCCGCAGCCGCGCGCCAAACCAGAGTTGATTCAGTTCGGGCGAGAAGATCTCTGCCAGGGCCGCCGTCACTCGTTTGATCGGAATGGCGAAACCGATGCCCTGTCCCTCGCGGAAGACCGCGACATTCAGCCCCACCACTTCGCCGCGCAGGTTGATGAGCGGTCCGCCGCTGTTGCCGGGGTTGATCGCGGCGTCGGTCTGCAGCCAGTCCTCGATGTCGAGTTCCGTTCCCTCGACCGGCGGCCGACGGCTCTTCGAACTGAGAATGCCGCGGCTGACCGAGCCGCCCAGGCCGAACGGGTTGCCCAACGCCAGCACGGTTTCCCCGAGCAGCAGATCGTCATCGGCGGCGAATACTGCAGCGGTGAACTTCTCACCTGGTTCCGCCTTGAGCTTGAGCAGCGCCACGTCCGAGCGGCTGGTGCCGCGGATCACCTCGGCCTCGTATTCCTTGCCGCCACCTTCCTGCGCCAGGGTGACGGTTACCCGGTTCGCGCGGCGGACGACGTGGTCGTTGGTGATCACATACCCGGCTTCGTCAATAATCACCCCGGAGCCGAGGCTGTAAGTCGCCATCGGCGGCCGCCGGCGGTAGTAAGGGCCCCAAAAATCGCGCAGCATCTCCTCAAACGGATCGCGCACCTCGACCAGCGTCTCGGTGGCGATGTTCACCACACTCGGCATGACGCGGATGACGGCTTCCACCGTGGCGTCGAGCCGGGGATCGGCCTCGGCCACCTTCGCGGCAGCGTGGCCGCCCCGGGCCAGACAGAGAACCACGGCCACGATGGCGAGGGCCAGCCCACCGGCCGTCTGTGCCGACCAGGGTCCCGCCAAGGCCCGGAGATTCGCCCCGCCCGATGGGCGGTCCGGTTTCGAGGTTTCGGTGAACTGGCGCATGAATTGAAAGCGTCGGCGCGGTCGCGCTTGCCAAAAGCGACCGCGCGGGATTTGACTAACAGAAACGCAACCCCAGACGCAATCGCCCGGTGCCGCCTTTGCCGCCCAACTTATACACCCGCTGGCGCGTCGTTTCACCTGGCTGGCTGGCGCTGCGGGAATCCGCCGTCGCCGATTCGCCTCCCGAACGGTTGCTCCAGCTCATCTGGCTGCACCAGCGGGTTCGCCGCGAGGCCCTCACCACGCTCGACGGTCGGCCCCTGACCGTCCTCCACCCGGGCTTCTGGAATCGTGAGGCCGGGCCGGACTTCCGGCAGGCCGTAATCCAGTTTGCCGGGGAAGCTCCGGTCAGCGGCGACGTGGAAGTGGACGTGCGGCCCGAATGCTGGCGGCAGCATCGCCACCACGAGAACCCAGCCTTCGCCGGCGTTCAGCTGCATGTGGTGTGGGCCGGTCATGCGCCCGGCCCGCTTCCCACCCTCGCGCTCTGGGACCAGTTGGATGCGCCACTTCCGGACGTGGAATCGTGGCTCGCCACGGAGGCTGCGGCCGCGAGTCTCGAAACGGCGCAGTCAGGCCGCTGCGCGGCCCCGTTGCGCGACCTGCCACCGGCAGCCCGGGAAGAACTCCTGCGCCAGGCGGCGTGGGTGCGCTTCGAGCGCAAGGCTGAGGCGATCGCCGTCCGGGCGCGGGCCGTGGGCTGGGACCGGGCCTTGTGGGAGGGTCTGTTCAGCGCGTTGGGATACAAGCGGAATGCCTGGCCCATGCGCCGGCTGGCGGAACTCTCGCCCAAGCTGCTCGCGACGGCGGGCGGGATGGCCGACCGTGTTCTCGTCTTGCAGGCCCTGTTGCTCGGCGTTGCCGGCTTCCTGCCGATCGAACCGCCGCGGACCGCGGGCGCCGACACTTACTGTCGCCGTTTGTGGGATGTCTGGTGGCGGGAACAGGCGGCGTTCGATGGCTGGGTGCTTCCCCGTTCCCTGTGGCGGCTGTATGGCATTCGCCCCGCCAATCATCCCCAGCGGCGGATCGCCCTCGCCGCCCATTGGCTGGCGGAGGGTCAGGTCCCGCGACGCCTCGAAGCATGGGTGCAGCGACCCGTGCTCGAACGGGATCTGGTGTCATCTCTCCTGGGCTGCCTTCAGGTTGGCCACGACGAGTTTTGGTCGCACCACTGGACCTTGAACTCGCGGGCAACTCCCAGGCCGCATCCCTTGCTGGGCGAGGCTCGCTGCTCGGATCTGGCCGTGAATGTGATCCTGCCGTGGCTCTGGAGCCGGGCGACCGTCGGCGGAGACCCGTCGTTGCCGGCGCAGATCGAGCAGCGCTACTTCGCCTGGCCGGCCGGTGAGGACAACGCCGTCCTCAAGCTGGCCCGCCGCCGCCTGCTCGGCCCGGCCCCGATCCGGCTCCCTCCGCAGGCCGCCGCCCAACAGGGGCTGTTCCAAATCGTGCGGGACTTCTGCGACCACGCGAACGCCATCTGCGAGGGCTGTCGTTTTCCGGAACTGGTGGGAACCCTCGTTGACCCGGCCTCGGCCAAAACGGAGCCGTCAACATCGTCGGAACCGTCAACGCGCTGATTTGCTTCATCCGAATCCCCGGCCACCACCGGCATCGTCCCGAGCCGGCTGAAGGAGGTCAGCAACGCGGCCCTGTTCCGCGAACGGACCGCCGACAACCTCACCATTCTCGCCGACTTCTGGCGCGGCGCTCGCGGCAATGGGTGGCGCGGGTGCTGGTGCCCGGGGCGTGGCTGAACTGGTGGCAGCGTTGGGCGCAGCGGGTGTGGCCGACGCACGCGCCGGGCCGACCTCGGTTGGTCGTTGCCAGCGGCTGAGGCTGCTCGCGCGGCGGCTTCTTGTGTCTCCCAACATCCCGGTCTCGAAGCCGGGCGTGGCGGAGCGTTGTCTGGCGAGCCGCGAGAACCCGAAAAACCGCTGAACTTCGGTCTCGCCGGTGTGCGTCGCCCCCGCCAAAGCAAAACTTTGACGGCCCCGCCCTCCCTGCGTTCCTTTCCCCACCCTCAAACTGTCACCCCTCCATTCGCATCGTAATGATTAAGGAGGAATGTTACGAACACGTGAAAATCCTGCTGGACAACATGCCTTGTAATACCACAAATTTTGAGCGCTTAGCGAGGGCAAGCAATCAAACACTTCGCTGATGAAGCCTGAGTTGGCAATGAAACTCGCGTCCGCAACAACGCCAGGCTGCGGTTTCAAAAACCGCGGGAGTTTCGCCCTCTTGCCACTCTGTAACCCCCAAAAAACACCACTGCATGATGCCATGAGCAAATCCATCGAGGTCATCTCCGAGATCATTCGGGATCCAAAACATCCCTTCCGTCAGGTGGACGATCGGCCGGACAAGCAGAAGAAGCATCAGTACGAACGTCGGAAGGTGAAGGAGATTCTCCGGTTCGGAGAGTGGTCGGAGAATGGAGAGGGCTGATTTCCTCGGATAGGAATCGCGCGCGAGGCCGGGCACACTGCCCGGCCTCGTTGTTTTTGGCGGGC
>CALJWR010000211.1 GCA_937976685.1 uncultured Verrucomicrobiae bacterium | reverse complement strand
ATAGACGTTCAACGGGCCGGACAATTCCTGGAGGAGGACGGTCAACCGACTCGCGTCGGCCGGCACGTCGAACACATAGTAATTCCACTGGTTGGCCAGCACGGAGCCGTACACCCCGATCAGCAGATCGGGCGCGGGGCGCACGCGGACGGTGAAGTTGTACACGAAGCCGGTCTGGCTGAGCGCGTTGTCCACCATCGTGAGCATCCAGGCGCCGGTGTTCCGCTGCCCGAGGAAGTTCCGCAGGCTGCCGGGACCATCGGAAGGCAGGGAGAAGGGCAGCTCGCCCGAACCGGAATCGTCGTACACCACGTCCAGAACACGCGCCTCCGGATCCTCGGGACGCGAATGATTGTTCAGCACGGCGAACTGGCCGTTGTGGCTGAGATTACCAATCAGGTCGCCCGGTTGCTCGTGCTCGAGACCGAGTTCCACAATCGCATTCCCGACGCGAACCGGCGTGATGCCGATGGCCAGGATGTTCACGCCGCCGGGCTGATTGGGTGTGCCGTCCGGAATGGGATTCGGCAGCACGGTGCCACGCATGACCAGATTGCCGTTCTCGTCCAGCGTCTCAAACGGTTCCTGCTGTGAAATGCCGATGAACGAATACTCGCTCGCCATCTGGTCCTCGGACTTCACCCCGATGAAGAACACCTCGCCCTCGGCCGCGTCGTCAAAGAGCACCTGCTCACTGCCCGTCCGTTCGCGTGACGAATAGGCGGTCGCGACCGTTGCCGGATCCAGGTCGAGGAGCTTGCGCGCGGCCTCGATACCGCCGTCCGTGCTCCGGGTCACGTAAAGGTCAATGTCCGCCTCGACGTTCCGCGGCACGGACAGGTTCGGTGGCGTGAAAGTCAGGAACGCCACGTACGGGCCGTTGGTCAGTACAGAGTTGGTCGTGTAGGTGTTCGTGAAGACGTAGAAGTGCCACTGGTTGGTGATGCCCACGGGATAGCCCAACAGCGGCGAGTTGGCGCCCACCTTCTGCTTGAGCAGGGGAATGCCATTCGTCATCAACGACACCCACTCGTTGGTCAGGCCGGCGGGAACCGTCGGGGCGGGCTTGAATTCGGCCAGCGCATTGGTCTGGCTCGTGGTTGAAATCACGAGGGCATAATCCTGGGCGATCCCATTGGTGTGGGCCGTGACGGCGTTGACGTTCACGCGCCGGCCGTGGACTTGAATCACCCAGTTGGTGTCCACCGGTCCGCGCAGGAAGACATTCTCCACGTTGTTGACACTGTCGAAGACCGGCACCTGGTTGGTCCCCCAGGCTGAGTTGTAGTCGCTGTCGGCGGGGATGTCGTTGCCCGCGTACTTCACGCCGGTGACACGGTTCGACACGTACAGGTCCAGGTCGTTGACCAACTTGGTCGAGGCGGCGGGATTGCCCGGCGGATCGGTCCAGACGAGCGTCACCCGCAGGTCGCCGTTGCGGGCGGTCTCGGGCACGACCAGTTCGTAGGTGTGAGTCTGGCCGGTGACCAGCGCATTGGTGGGGTGCTGATCCACCCAGCGGACCGGCCACGTGGTTTCGTCCGTGGCATTCGTGAGCGCCTCCGGCAGGATGATCGGCAAGGTGGGCAGGCCCCAGCCCTGATGATTGATGGTGCGCCGCAGGTTGAAGTTGTACTCGGTGGACACCGAGCGCGCTCCGTTGATCAGCAGCGCTTTGAGCAAAGCGGGGCTGTACGGTCGTTTCAGGGTGCGCTCAATATGCTCCTGGACCAGCGCGAGCAATCCCGAGACTGCGGCCGCTGCCATGCTGGTGCCCGATTCGTACCGATACTTGGGTGGGCCCCCATCCTCGCCGGCCAGTTCCTCGTCAAGCTGATTCCGAACCTCGAAAAAATTGCTCTCGAACGCCGGCAAACGTAGCCGGGTCCGCAGGTCGAATCGGACCGCGAAGCCCGCGCGATTCACCACCTGGTAGTAAAGCGGCCCCTCCGGCGGCGGGGCAAGCGTCAGCGAATTGACGCCCGACGCGATCAGGTCTGTACCGGCCAGATCGCGATAGAGGTGAATCATTAGGTCCGGCATGGGCACGGGTGAGAGACGATTGGTCAGGGTCAGGATGGCCAGTTCCAGAGCCCCCTCCGGAACGGTGAGGGAGTAACGATTCGTGGCGCCAGCCTGGACCAACTGGTTTGTGAAGGTGTTGATGCGGAGGAGCGTCGCCGGGGTGTTCGTGTCCCAGTCGGCCGTGCGGGTGGAAACGACGTACGACCCCGGGGCCACCAGGTCCGGCTTGAACCGACCGAATTCCCCCTCCGAATTGATGCCCACATTCCCACGAGCGGAGAAATCGGCCACCTGATCGCGGCTGTCAGTACGGGGCAGGAACACTTGGTTGGTTTCCCGGGTACCGTCGGGCAGTTCGATCACCACCTCGTTCGTGATCCGACGCAGGCTCTCCAACGCGCCGACGGTGATGACGTTCTTGGCGGTCGCCGGCGATTCCACCGACCCCGGCTCGCCGCCCAGCCCGACCGTGTTGCCACCGCCGGAGTTGCCGGCGCCGAATACATACAGCATCGGCTGCGAGCCGCTCAACTCCGGCAGCGCGTCGCGGGTGGCGGCGTCGTAGGTGGCGGCGGCGGTGTTGTAGTCGAACTGCCCCACGTACACCCAACTGTTGTTTGAGATCAGCGCGTTGGTGCGCTTGAGGACGGAGTAATTGGTGGCGGCCGCCGTGGTGATCAGGTACTGGTCCGATTGCAGGGGACCCGCTACGAGATCCACCCCCAAGGCAAACAACTTCGCCGCCGGCGCCATGCCGCGGAAGCTGGCGCCTTCCACGGATCCCTGCACGTTGGTGCCCACCGGGCCGTGTTCGCCACTGCTGGCAATGATGCCCGCGACATGAGTGCCGTGACCGTTTTCATCCACCAGCACGGCCGGACCATCCCCGAAGGCCCGCCCCTTCAAGTCGGGATGGGTTTGGTCAATGCCCGTGTCGTTGACGTTCACCCAAACGTTGGAACCCGTCAGTCCGAATCGGTTGGTCTCGGCCAAGGTGTCGGGAGCGATCCCCAATTCGAAGCGAGTCAGATCGTTGACCATCCGCCGCGGGGCGCACGGCTCAATCAGTTGCACGTCGGGCGACCGCGCCAGCGCCAGCCAGTCGGCCGCGGCCGTTTCGACAACGACTTGCGGCCCGAACGGGCACGCCCCCTCCGTTAGGACCCGTGCGCCCGCGGCCTCCGCAGCAGCGAACAAAGAATCCCGGCGGGCGGGAAACCCGGTGACCAGCAGCCAGGAGGCGGGCGAAACGGACCGGGCCTCGACGGCGGCCGGCAGCAACCCCGGATCGAGCTTGAAGTAGGGAGCGAACGGAAGAACCGCCCGCACTTCCTTTAGTTCCCTCAACGCCTCGGCTTGCGCTGCGGCGGCCCGGACAAGGAAGGCGTTGTTTGGGATGTAAGAAACGATAGCCGCCCCGGCGAGCTCCAATCGCGCCCGGAAAACCGGGTCTATCGGTCCCCGCGCCTGCACAATGAACGCACCCGGCTCCGGTCCGGCCGCCAAGTGTCGGGGAATGTCGAGCGCCACCGGAGTCTCGGTGTCCACGAGCGCGTTCCGCAGCAACACGGCGGCGTCTTTGCGGACCAACTCCGCGAGCGGTTGGGGCGTGTTCCGCAGCCGATATGCCGGCTCAGAAGCTTCCGACGGGGCCGCGGCCGCAGCACCTTGGGAGGCGTGAGCCACTTGCCGCGGCGAAAGGCGGGTCAGGAGGGAGACGGGAGGATGCACCGCCGATGACTGGCCCACGGAGTTGGTCGCGGGCGGCGGGTTGCTCTGCTGTGCCGCGATCCGTTCATTGCCCCAACGCCAGAACAGCCACGCGCCCAGCAGGCAAAGGACACAAATAATGGACCACGTTCTGGCCTTCATGTCGGGAAAATCGGGGGCAAGGTCACGGCGGCGGCAGTTCGTGGTGACTCTCCACGATCGCGCGCGGATTCGTAAGCGGGCCTTCCAGTCGGATGACCGTCTTAGTGGCGAACTCGGCCTTGACCTGGTAGTTCGTGCAGAGGCGATTGAAACCGCCCGGCCCCATGTAGAGCGAACCCGGAGCCTCTTTCAGGGCCTGCCCGAAGGCATAGACCACAAAGCGGGGCTCATCCTCCTTGAGCAGGGACAGGATTTGTTGAGGAATGCGCTCCAAGATCGCGTCGTTCAGCAAATTGTTGGTGTTCAGGTATGGCGACGCGAGGGTCAGTTCGGGCGTGGCCAGAATGCGTCCCAACCGGTGGAAAGCCGGGTAGGCCCGGCCGCCCGGCAGCAGATTGGCTTCCTGCTGCCGCGTCCGGTTGATGCCCGCCACGATGCTCAGCAACTGGGGACGATTCGGCAGGTTGGGCTCGATGAACAACTCCTCGGCGGCAACGTTCGTCGCATTCACCGTGGTGGCCGGGGTGGTGTTGCTGAGGACCGAAACGCCCGCCAGAACGGCCGACCACGCAGCGAGATTGGTCTGGTTGACTCCGAGGAGCCCGCGCGAGGCGTTGTCGTTGAAGGCCGTCGTGAAGACCTCGACCAGGTTCCAGTCGTTGGTGGGATGGGTGCCGCGCGAGCCGGCCCAGCTCAGCCACGAGTTGGTGTCGGCATAGCCGGACTTGAGGTAGAGCGTCTGCCAGGGCGTGCCGCGATGGACGCGCCCGATCCAACCCACATTGGGCAGCCGGTTGGTGGGGAAATCCCAATCGTCGGAGGACCGCACCATGGGGTCCTTAAAGCGCACGTCGTAGGCCAGGCGATCGCTGGACTGATTCGGGTTGCCACCCCAAGGGCGATACCGGGTGTTCAGCAGACCGAGATTCGAATTGGTGGGCTGGCGCGGGGGCACCACCACCTGTACGGCGTTGGTGCGATTCGGGTCGGTCGGAGGATTGAACGGATCCACCAAGTCGGCCAGCGTGTAGTGAACCAGCGGATCATTGACCTGCCAGCTCACCTCCTGGGCCAGCTTGCGGGTGGGCGCAAAGGGCACCTGCATGGCGAGCTTCCCACGCAGATCGGAAGCGAGGACGGCCAGATCGCGCTCCGTGTTGTACACCAGCGGAGTCAATCCGACGAACAGCCGGAAGCGGTCAATGCTCTTCTCCTTGTCATCCCCCTCGGCGGCGTTGGCGTTGTAGCTACGCCAACTGGCGGCGCTCACCGGGATGTTGCCCAGCGACACCTCCATCTGGTTGAAGACGCCGTCCGTGGGGACGGCCAAGTTCGCAGAACCGCCCAGCCGGTTGGTGCCCCAAAGGTTGGCCGGTTCGGCGCCGGCGGCACCCGTCGCGCCCGCCGCCGGCCGTCCCGCGAGTTCACGGGTCAGGTCAATCGCGTTGGCCATGTTGCCCAGGCAGACGAAATCGAGGAGCCGGTTTGAGGTTCGATCCACGAGGGCGTAGTAAAACCGGTTGGTCATATAGACCGCCCACTCCGGCACGTAGAAGCCAAGGTTCGGGACGTAAGCCTGGTTGGTGATCAGTTGCGGCCGCGGGAACGGCAGATACACCGCGTTGGTGGCCATCAGCACGTTGCGGAGAATGGGCACTTGGAAAGCCCCGCCGGGCCAGGTGTTCAGGGCCTGATTCGTCGCGTACGGCACTTCCAGCGCGCGCAGCACCGAGCCGGCACCGTTGGCATAGTTGGTGATCATCACCGAGAAACGCCCCAGCACACGCATCTCCACCGGTCGCGGATAAGCGTTCGAATAGGAGTTCCAAGCCTCCAGACCAAACTGGTTGGTAACTGTGAGGAGATACAGGAGATTGGTTTGCGACGGCGTGGCATCCGTCGCGGCGCGCTTGCGCACTTCGGCTTTGCGCGTCACCTGAGCGACGTTGAGCAGGGCGAACTCGTTGAAGTTCGGCAGCCCCTTTTTCGCCCCGATGACAAAGGGCACGTTGTACACCACCGCATCCACCATCCCGTCAGCGTCCGTCTTTGCGGCCGCCAAGCGCGCGCGATCCTCGGGCACATTGAGGTCGAGAGGGACCAATCCGTTCAGAAAAGCCGTATCGGTCACCTCCGAGTAACCGGCGATGAAAATGTTCGTGTCCACTGTCCGGAAGCGCGGCCGGAACACGCTGGGAAAATCCACCCCGGCCGTTCGCGCGCGGTTGGTGGTGGCGTCAAACAGATTCGCCGCCACCTGGAGGAGCCGATGCACGGATGCCGAGTACTCGTTCGTCGGCCAGATCATGATGTTGGTGAGCGACATCTCCGGCCGCACCAACGCGTCGCCCACCAGGTAGTTCGTCCGCGGCCGGCCGGTCCCCCGGACAATATTCGTCAACCGAGCAGACTCGATCAGGCGCTGGGCGACGTTGGTGAAGAACCGCAGGGGTTGCCACGGCTGGAGATTGGTGATCGCGAACGGCGGCAGGTTGTCGTAGTTGAGGTTGATCTTCCGATCAATCGTCGGCGTGGAGTCGGCACCCGCCTCGGCCAGCGCTCGGTAGAACGTATAACGGTCCAGCGATGCAAGATTCGTGCTTACCGTCATCAGGTTGGTGACCAATGCGCCCGGCGTTTTTCCCGGCGCGTACCATTCGTTCAAATCGGTGAAGACTCGCGGCTGGTCACTGCCCGCCCACGGGCGGTCGAGAGAATCCCTCTCCCCCGGCGGCAGCCCGATACCACCCATGTGCGAACCGTCGGAATAGAGGTCAATCCGGTCATTCTCCAGCTCCGCGCTCCGGGCCGGATTAAACCACCAATCGGCCGGGGCTAGATTGTTGTAGTTGTTGGCATAACGGAACCGCAGCAAATCCAACGCCAGAATGTTGGCAACCCCCGCAGCCCCAACCGGCGCCAGACCGGTGTACGTGTAGCTGGGCGCGAGGCGCGGATTCAAATCGTGGAGGAATGCCGCCAGGTTGAATTCCCACGGGCCGACGCCCTGATTGCGGTAGTAGCCGACGGTCGAGAGGTTGCGCGTCCGGGCGTTATTGTGAACCGTGTTGAGATCCAGACTCTTGCCGGCCGGCAGAACGATGTAGGCGTAGCGACCGACGAAGCGGTTCGACGGGGAGTGCGGCTGGTCGGGCCGGGCCAAGATACCCACCCACTCGGGGTCGCCCACGAAGTAATTGGTCCAGACCTCGTCCCAGTTGGAGGTCTCCGTGAGGTTCGTGGTGAGGAAACGGTTGTTTTCGCTCAACATCGGCCCGATGCCGTTGGTTTCGAACCGGCCATTCCGATTGAGGTCGAGGAAGAACCGGAAATCCAGCGGCGCCCGGACATCGTCGTTGGTGCGGATGAACACGGGGGCGCGCGGAGCGATCTGGAGGTTGGCGATGTTGCGAAGCCAGTCCTCCGTCCGGAGGGGCGCTCCGCCGAGGCGGTAAACGTAGTTGACGTTGGTCGGGGTCGCGACGTTGTAGCTGACCCGGGGATCAAATCCCAGCGGGTTGTAGAAGTTCGTGGAAACGAACAGGTCGTAGGCGAGCAGACTGCCGCGGGTGAGGACGTTCGCCACCACCTCGGAGTTGGCCCGAGCCAGGGCTGCTTCCGCCATCAACCGTGCGGTCGTGCTCTCCTCGGTGGTGGACACCGCCGCCCGCTCCCGCCGGCTCACCGCCAGGAACGTCACGGCCATCAGCGTGACCACGGACAGCATGATCAGCGTGACCACCAGCGCGACGCCGCGATTCGCGGATGACAGACGGATCTTCATGGCCGGGACGCGAAGTAGGCGGAACTCTGCCGGACGGGCACCCGCTGGCGGAACAAATGGACCTGGCCCACGCGGTTTGACAGGAATTGCCGCGCGAACGCGGAGTCCCCTGGAAACGCGCGGAAGCGCGCCAACGCGGTGGGTTCCAGAATCCCCAACTCGACGTCCACGTACGCTGGCAGGGCGTTGCTGAGAAACTGAACCCGCGTCTCCGCCGGCGCGGCGACTTCGTTGGTTCGGATGACGCCGGGGTAGAAGTTCGTGTTCCACGGAGCGGGCACGATCGGGAACCCGTGCTGATCGTAAGTTTGGAAACGGAGATGGATGACCCCGTCGAGCAATTGCGCGTAGTTTGTGGCGGCCGTCGTTGCCACCGTGGGGAACAAATCCAGCCGGTGCCGCGGTGGGTTGGTGATGGCGTACTCGAATCGCGCGAGCGTTCCGATGCCGTTGCGGGGATTGATCACGCGCAACGACTTCGCTTGAACGACGTTGCCCACCCGCCGGAGCCAGTACGCTTCTTGCAACACATTGGTCCGCACTTGGGTGGCGCTCAGCCCCTGATAGGAGGGCCGGAAGCCCGAGAGATCGCCGGGATAGTCCGAGAGCCGCGGCAGGTCGTAGTAGCGACGGATCAGCTTGCCCGTGTCAGGATTCGACTCGGTCCAGAGCGGCGGGATTCCGGCGCTGAAATTCATCTCGCCGAAGTAGCCGGAGGCCGCCGCGTCCGCCAATTCGCGCGTGATGATTTCCATGGCGGCCCGGCCGCCTTCCAGCACGTCCACCTGATCCACATTGGACCGGAGCGCCTTCTGGGTTTGGTTGAACACCGCGTACAAAGACGCGATCAGCACGCCGGTGATCGTGACCGCCAGCATGACCTCGAGCAGCGAAAAGCCAGCCCGCCGCTCTGCCGGCTTCATCGTGCTGATGGAAGAACGAACGATCATGGCGCCGGAGCGAACTGGGTGGGCTGAAGGAAGTACAACGGTCGCCGCAAGGGCACCGAGTTCGTCGCGGTCATGGTGCCGCTGACCATCGTCCGAAACTCGCGCCGATTGTTGCCGATTCGGGGCGGTTGGTTGGGGACGAGGGTTACGGGCCAGTCAATGGCCACGCGAACATCGAAGAGGTTAGCCTGCAAACTATTGGCTCGCGCCAGCAGGTTCACCCGGTTCGCGCGCACTTCCGCAGGCAGGTTAGGATCGGCGATGTTGGTGTCCATCCCAGCCACCGGATTGTGGGGCACCACTTCCACCGTCATCCGGTAAAGGAAGCCAAACTCGCTGCGTCCTTGATTCCGAGCCACGAGTTGGTCGGAGGCCGCGCCGCTAACTGCCCGGACGAAAGCCCGAATCAGGTTGGTGGTCCACTGATCTTTGCGATCCAACTGATACCGCGGCGTACTGAGGATTCCCACGATGTCCCGCCCGTCTCGCAAATCACCCTTCACCTCCCCGCGCTCGTAGGTCACTGCCGTGTACAGATTTGTCGTGGAGAGATTCCGAACCTGATTCCGGACCTCGATCAACTCGACGTGGTTCGTGAGGTAGTTCATGCCCAACGCCCCACTGCGGATCGCCTGCAACCAGACGCTTCCGTCCTGATTGACGATGGTGTCTTCTCGATTCTCCTGCTGCACCCGCAACCCGGTGGGCATCACGCCGATGATCGCCACCAGCGCGAACGCCACCACCGCGATCGCAATGGCGATTTCGATCATCGTGAACCCGGCCTCCGGCCCCCGGCCTCCGGCTGCCCCAAAACGCACACGGTCAGATGGACGGGGAAGAGTTTTCATCGCACCTCCACCTGCTCCACCCGCGCGCGTCCGGTCAAACCGTTGATGCGAACGATCTCCCGGTTCCCCGGCGGCGTGAGCACCAAGTCCAGTGATCGTCCCGGCACCAACCGCCCCGCCGAGTCGCGCGGGTAGAAAATGCTGCCCCGAGCGAGACTGAGAAACTCTTCCGGTCCGTATGCCCGGTCATCCGACTCATAAACCAGGCGTCCGCTGGGGCCAAACGCGATGTACGGCACCGTCAACGCGGGCAAACGCGGGTCCAGTCCACGGGGGTCCCGGGCGTACACCTGCGGGAAGGGGATGTTCATCAGCGGCAAGGGGCGGTTCGTCGGAACAGCCCTCGCGCGAACCTCCGCCAGACCAATGAAGTTGGTCCCTGAAAAAAGCATGCCGTCGGGGAGATTGCGCCATTCCATCAGATAGCGGGCGAAGCCCGCGCCGGGCTGGTCGCCCACGGTCCGCCGCGCAAACAGGGCGTAACTGGTGTATTGACTCGACAGAAGATTCGTGAGGCTCCGCAGCGCCACCCGCTTCTCTTCGGGCGCGATGAGACTCGAATTCTGCACTTCGCCGAAGATGCCGCTGCGGGCGAATTCGGGCAGCAGGACAAAATAGACCGTCTGCCGGGTGGAGATGGCCAACTGCCGCGCGTAAGCGAGATCACCCAGGATTTGGCGATGCCCGGCAACGACCGTATTGCTGCTGGTGAGGCTGCGAATCGCCGGGACTGCGGTCGCCGCAAGGATTCCGATGATTCCGATGACCACCAGCAACTCGATCAAGGTGAAGGCCACCCCCGACCGTCCCCCACCCTGCCCGGCCGGGTGTCGTCCAATCCGGAGCCTTGTGGTTGGCGGAAAGGTTCGCATGACTGGTAGGGTCGAGCGGCAACGGTCGGGCTATTTCCAACTCAGGACATTGTCCTTGTTGACACCGGCATTGGCGCGCACGCCGGCGTTGGCGGTCCGGTCCGGCCCCAAGGACCACACCATGACGGTCCCCGTGAATTCATAGCTGTTTGGATCCTTCGGATCCGAGCGCCGCAATCCATTGTGCCCCAGGTCGCCGCTCATCGCGGAAACGGACGCCTGCCGGTAGAACCCATCGCGCACTTTATTGTCGAAGTTGAGGTCCACCGTGATGATGTACGGGTTGCCCCACGGATCACGCAGCACCAGGTCTGGACCGATGCCGCCGGGGCGATAAATGGGCGGGCGCCCCGCTGCGGGGGGGCGCTGGTAGTCCACATTCTTGAAACCGTCGAGAAACTTCTCCTTTTTCGGATTGGCGGCATGATTGAGGTTGACGGTTGGCGACCCGTCGGCCGCGCGCTCGATGTCGTTGAGGATGGCCACCAGCTCGGAATTGTTCGCCTGATACCCACCCCCGTTGATGTTGCCGATCTCGGGCAGCGCCTGCCCCTTGATGCCCCAGAGCGTCGGCGACAGGGACCGGCCGGCGCGCTGGGCCGTGCCGTAAGTGAAGTC
>CALJWR010000210.1 GCA_937976685.1 uncultured Verrucomicrobiae bacterium | reverse complement strand
GAGCTGACGGTCGGTGGGGTTGAGGAACTCCTGGTCCACGCGGGTGATGGCGACTTGATCCCGAATGGTGACTTCCACCCGATGAGACCGAACCTCCAGTGGCATGAAGTCCTGCCGCGGCGGTACCACGACCGGTGGCCGGATGGGCGGCCGCGGGCGGGGTGGCGGCGGGAAGATGCCCGGATGGTCGGGGTGGTGGACAATGATGAAGCCATCGGCGGCCGAGTTCAGGCCGAGGCAGATCGCCAGCAGCGGCAGGAGCCGGAAGGTCTTCATGGGCGGTTTTGATGAATCGTCACGGCCTTTAGACGGCGACGATGCCGGGACGCTCCCGCGGGGGGACGGTTCAGTACGGCAACCCGGCTCCGGGGCAAGAGGCGCCCGGAGAGCGAGCGGCGCTGCCAGCCCGGCGGCGGCGGCGCAAGGCCGCCAAACCGGCGGCGACCTTGCGTTTCACAGGGCCTCCCGAAATAGTCCGCCGTCGTGAATGTAACCGTGGCCCAACTGACCGAGGAGCTCCTGGCCTCGTATGCGCGCGTCGGCGGCATCAACCACGTGGATGGGGTCAATCTGCCGTCGAAACGCGCCATCGCCGGGATCACCGCCGATCTGCTCCGGCTGTTGTTTCCGGGCTATTTCGATGAGCACGTCATCCACTCCTCCGAGTTGAAGTCCGTGACCGCCGACCTGCTCGCCTCGGTGGCCCGCCGACTGGAAGCGGAAATTGCTAAGAGCGGCAACTATGTGGCCGTGGCGCGGGCGGAGGACCGGTCGGAACAGCCGCCCGCTGCCGAGGTGGCGAAGACCTTCCTGCGCTGTCTGCCGCATCTGCGCGACCTGCTGCAAACGGACGTGGACGCCGCCTACAACGGGGATCCGGCGGCGCTGAGCCGGGAGGAAGTGATCGTCGCCTATCCCTGCATTGAGGCCATCGCCGTGCAGCGGCTGGCGCATGAGTTGTACCGCCGCCGGGTGGCCCTGATCCCACGCATCATGACCGAGTGGGCACATTCACGCACCGGGGTGGACCTGCATCCCGGGGCACAGATTGGGACGCACTTCTTCGTGGACCATGGTACGGGTACGGTCGTGGGCGAGACCACGACGATCGGAGCCCACGTGCGCATGTATCAGGGGGTGGGCTTGGTGGCGCGGTCGCTGTCGGCAGGGCAGGCGTTGCGCGGGCAGAAGCGGCACCCGACCATCGAGGATCGGGTCACCATCTACGCCGGCGCCACCATCATGGGCGGCGACACCGTGGTAGGTGCGGGCACCACGATCGGCGCCAACGTTTTCCTGACCCACAGCGTCCCGCCGGGGTCGCTGGTCTTGACCGAAGACGCCAAGGTGAAGGTGTTGTCGAAGTCCGACCGGGCGATCCCGGTGGATTTCCAGATTTGAACGGCGACGCTGGCGCGAGACTGCGGGGGGGCGAAGATTACTTGACCTGCCCGGTCGCGGCCCACTCCGTGCCCCGCACGATCACCGTCCGCACGGAGGGATTGTCCAACGCCCGGCCATCGTGGCCGACGGTGTGGTGGAAGACCCGGCCGTTCCCGTAGCTCAGCGTGAACGCGAGCGGCTCGGTCTGCTTGCTCCAGTCCGACCACGCCTCCAGCAAGACCTTGATGGGCGTGTCCCCTTGCAGCTTGGCGTAAAGCTCATCGTCCGCTTCAAACTCCGCGAGGCCCTTCACGATCGGGTCGGCCGGGTCCGCCACCTTGACCGTGAACTTGCCGCGCGGGCCGTGCCCGGAGGTGCCCATGACCCAGACCCGCCCGCAGAGCTTCCGAAACTCAGGCCACTCCTTGAATGACGCGCTCGACAGGTGCGTGACGACGAAGCCTTTGCCGGACCGCACGTGGTTCAACAGGTTCTCCCTGGCGGCGTCGGTCAGCGTCGGGGTCTTGGCGTTGTACATCGCCAGCAAGACGGCGTCGTACCGGGCGAGTTCGGCCGCCGAATTGAACGGCGCGGTGTTGGTGACGAGAACCACGTCAAACTTTCCGCTGTTCAGGAGAATGTCCCGCGTGGCGGCGGAGACCTCCTGCCAGTTATGGGCGGGCGTGACGTCGTCACCCGTGACGATGAGGACCCGGGCCTTTTCGGCAGCGACAGCGCCCCAGCCCAAGGTGACCGCGAAAATGCAGGAAAAGAGGAGGCGAAGAGAGGAAGGCTTCATGACGTGAGTTTTTTGGAGTATCGGCTGCCGACCGGAGTGTGAACACCTTGCGGGGCCGGTCAAGCCGGGCGCGCGGTGGCCGGTTCACTCGACGCGTTCCAAGCCTGTCGTCTCCTCGGTGTGGGTCATGTGCTTTTTCGAGAACAGCGCGCGGCCCTCCAGGTGCCAGGTGAAGCGCGGCGTGTACCACAAACCGTCCTCGGTTCGCCGGCGCTCAAATCGCACCTCGCAGGCGCGCACGTTGCCCACGAGCCCGCCTAACACGCTGACCTCCCGGATCAGCCGCAACTCCAGCCGCACCGGCACATGGTCCTCAGCGTCAATCCACGTGCGACCGGCAACGGCATTGACAAAGCGCTCCTTGAGAGTGGCCGCGGGCAGCGGCGGGTTCTTGGGCTGGAACTCGATCACCCACGCGGGCCGCCCGTTCACGTCTTCCTGCCCGACGAGCCGGTACTCGAATCGGGCGTAAAGCCCGCCGAGCTCATCGAAGTCGTCGGTCCGGTAGCCCGGTCCCTGCCGCTCGCGGCGGGCATTCTTCCGCCGGTCCGGCTCCGGCTGCCGCGGGTCGTGACGCAGGGACTCCTCCGTCCGCTCCTTGAGCACCCCTTCGTCGGCCCATTTCTCGGTGACCTTGCGATGCGTGAAGGCGTAGCGCTGGCGGAAGAGTTCGCCCTGCTGCTCCTCCAGCCGCCATCGCTCACTCACCCGACGCAGGATTTCCTCCACGGACGGCCTCGGGGCCTCGCTGGCGGGCACCACGCCGCTGGCGAGGGCATGGATCTCAGACTGCGCGGTGAGCAGACGGGGGCCGAGAAGCGCGATGCACAGAAAACGGAGACAGAACGAGGTCATGATCTTCAAAGCGGCGAACGGTAAGCGTTCCATGCCGCGCCATAGGCGCCCGCAAGGTCGCCCAGTTGCGCGGGAGCTATGCGGACGCGATGCCCGCCGGGCCGCCACTCGATCGGTTCCAGGACTTGTGAGAGAGGCTCGAACAACGCGGGGCCGGCTTGGGCAATGCCGCCACCGACGATGACGACCTCCGGATCGAGAACATTGATCAGCGACGCAATGCCGCACGCCAGGGCCCGCACGGTGTCCAGCCACACGCGAGAAGCAAAGGGATCGCCCGCGAGGTGGGCGGCCACGAGGTGATGCGTGGTGTCAAAGCGTCCGTCCGTGCGCTCGCGGGTGCGGTAGTTGCCAACTGCCCATTCGAGGCTCCCGGGAGTGCCACAGATGTCGGGGGGGCCGGTGCAGTCGAGCGTGATGTGCCCCAGATGGCCAGCGCGACCGATGGCCCCGCGCAGCAGGTGGCCATCCACCATCGCGGCACCGCCGACGCCGGTGCCCAGCGTCAACAGGACGGCATTTGCCGCGCCGCGCGCCGCGCCCAGCCACACCTCGCCAAGCAACGCGGCATGGGCGTCGTTCAGCACGGGAACAGGTGTGTCCGAGGCCAGGAAGCGGGTCCAATCGAGTCCCTCCAGACCGGCCAGGCGGCCGGGCATGAAGGCGATGGAGCGCGCGTCGCGCGCCGCCAGACCCGGGGCGGACACGCCGCAGCGGGGGGATGGGCGGGGGAGTTCGCGCGTCGCTTGCCAAAACAGGTCGCGCACGGCGTTGGCGAACGCGCCGGGGCGATCCGGATCGAAGGTGGCATGGAACCGCCGCAGCGTCTCGCCGTTCGGCGTGACCGCCACGGCCTTGACGCTCGAGCCGCCAAGGTCGAGTCCGAGCAGGTAGGGGGGCGTCATTCCCTTGGCTTCACCCGGCTCCAGAGGCGGCCCAGGCTGCGCCACGCGGATTCGGCCGGCGGCGGGGCGGGACGCCCTGGCGGACGCGGCGCCTCGGCCGGCGTCGCGATTCCTTCGCTGACACTCCAGCCCCCGTCCACGGCGAGCACCTGGCCGGTCACGAACCGCGATTCATCCGAGAGGAGAAAGACGGCTGCTGCATCCAGGTCCTCGGGCCGGCCGATGCGGCCGCCATCGAGCGGTTGTTTGGCGCGGACAAAACTCATGATGGCGGGATCGGCCTGGGCGCGCTGCGACATCGGGGTCGCCACCAAGCCCGGGGCGAGCACGTTGAAACGGATGTTGTGAGGGGCGTAATACGCAGCGGCGCTCTGGGTCAGCCCGATGATCCCGGCCTTGGCAGTGGCGTAGGCGTGGGTGCTGAAGTGGGTCGGCGCCGGCGAAAAGGCGAGCACGGAACTGACGTTCAGCACCGCGCCGCCGCCGCCCTGCTTGAGGAATTGGGTGACCGCTGCCCGGTTCGACCAGAACACCGATTCGAGGTTGAGCCGTACGGTTTGCTCCCATCCGTCATCGGTGACCTCGTGCAGGGGACCATCGCCGAAACGGCGCCCGCTGCCGCCGGCCACGTGGTAAAGCCCGTGCAGCGCCCCGAAGTTGCCCGTCGCAACGTTGACGGCGGCGACCGCCGTCTTGGGGTCGGTGGCGTCCGCCGTCAGCACTACCGCATGGGCGCCGAGGGCATCCTTGGCGGCGCCCGAGGTGGTGTCATCTTGACCGACCGCCACGACCCTTGCCCCCGCCGCCAGAAAAGCCTTGGCGGCCGAGAGGCCGAGGCCGCTGGTGCCGCCCATGATGACGATGACCTTGCCGGCCAGCGGAGGAGCCTTCATGAGCGGAAGTTTGCGGTCCGCTGAGCGGCCCCGCAAATCTCTTTCCGAAACGCCGGCGCCGGACTGCAACGGCCGCGACCTGGCGCTCTGAGGGCCGCCGCGCCGCGAGGCGGTCAACGCTTGATCAGCGTTTCGAGCAGCTTGTTGAGATCCAGGGTCTGGAGGCTCACCGCGTTGCCGGAGGGGATCATGATGAGCCGCTTGCCGACGAGATTCGTGGCGATGGCGAGTTGAATTTGGGTCTCGCTGCCGGCGCTGGCCATCGCTTCGCGCTGCTTGGCAATCGCCTGAGCCTGGTTGGTGCCCTCGGCCAGAATGGCCTCGGCGATGGCCTGCTTCTGGTCGAACTCGGCGTCGGCCGCCGACACGGTGTTCGAGTATCGGCCCTGCATGGTGGCGAGCATCGCTTTCACCTGGCCCTCGGCTTCGTTCAGCAGCCGTTTGTTCGCCTCCCGCTGGGCCTCGATCTGCGCGCGCACCTCGAGCGCCCGGGCTTCGGCGATCTTCTTCTCCGCGATGACCTTCAGGTAGTCCGGATCGAACCGGTAGTCCATGACTGCGACGCGTTCGAGGATGATCCCGTATTCGTCGAAGATTTCCTGCAGGCCGGCCTTGGCCTGCTCGACAGCGGCGTTGCGGGCGTCGGTGTGGGTGAAGTCGTCCGTGGACAGGGCGCCGAGAAAATCGCGGGTGCGACTGCGGGCCACGGTGGCGACGACCTTCTCGCGCAACTCGGCGTCGTTTGCCGCGACGTACTGCCGGATGAACGGGGCCTTCGCCGGGTCAATGCGGAACGAAAACGTCATGTCCACGAACAGATCGTTGCCGTCGCGGGTCTTGATGGTGAGTTGCGAATCGCCCTTCATCTCGAGCACCTGCAGGCGGGTGGCGAACGTGTCCCAGTCGTTCACGATCGGCAGGAAAAAGTAGGCGGCGCCGGGCTGATACACGCGGTCCTCGACGCCGCGAGTACCGAGCCACTTGACGGTGCGGACGCCCACTTCGGTGGAATCGGTGGCGTGGTAGGAGGCGATGCCCAGAATCGCAAGGACGAACAGGCCGACCAACGACCAGAAAACGGCGCGAGAGGTCTTCATGGGGTCAGGGCGTGGGAGCTTTGAGTTTGAGCTGTCGCATCAGGGTTTCGATGTCGAGCGGGTTGAAGCCGTCGGGGCCGCCGGCGGGCAGGACGATGGTGTCCAGCCCGGACAGCACCTTGGCCCACTCGAAGCCGAGGAGCCGCTCGGCGCCCTCGCCGCGATAGGCTTCGTTGAGCAGGCGCTGTTTCTCCGCCTCGGCGAGGGCCACCACGCGATTGCCCTCGGCGGCGCGCTTGCGCTTGTACGCCTCCATTTGGGCGGTGAGCCGGGTGACCTGGTTGGTGCCTTCCATGAGCTTGATCGCGAGGCTGGCTTCGCCCTGCTTGATCACCTCGTTGAGCGCAGCCTCCGCCTGGGCAAGTTTCGCCTCCTCGACGTTCTTCTGCTTCGTCTGCTCCTGAATGTTCCGCGCCTCGATGCGGGCCTGGACCGCTTCGTGATACTTCGGGTAACGGATGAGCACGTGCTCGACCCGGAGGCCGCGCGGCTCGAGGAAATCGTTGAATTTGTCACGCGCCACGTTCTGTTTCGCGACGCGCTTGGCGGCGTCGAAAAAGTCCTCCGGATGCAGCGTGCCCATCGTGGCCTTCAAGGTCGGTTCCGCTTGCAGGATGATGCCGTTCTGCTCGTAAAGGCTGCCGGCGCCGAATTCCCGGACCACGCGGTAGGGATCCACCACGCGGTACAGGATGGACACGTCCAGCGTGATGAAAAAGCCATCGGAAGTCTGAATGTGGGCGGCGTCTTCGTAGCGCACGTAGCGACCGCGGGTCTCCTCGACCCGGCCGCTGGTGTGGAGCGTGATCGCCCGCACGCTCCGGGGAAAAACGAGGAATTTCTCGCACCCCGGCGTGCGCCAATGCACACCGGTGCCGTAGATGTTGGTCTGAATGCCGGAGGGACCGGTGATCAGCGGGAGGGGCACGTCCACCTGCTTCACGGCGAATTGATCCGGCTCGATGTACTGCGTGCAGGTGAGGTACAGAAACGCGCCGAACACCACGGCCATGAGAACGAGCAGCGCGAGGCCCGATGGCGCGAATTGCCGGGTCAGGGCGGACAGCCCGCGGCGGAACTCGCCGAGGGGGCCGGGCGAAGCGACGGTGCTGGGGCGGGTGCTCGCCGGGGAGGAGGGACGGAAGAACGGCTTCATGGAACAGGGGACTTGGCGGCAGGGGCGGCGGCCGAAAGGTGACGCAAGGCATAGCCCTCGCGATCGCGCGCCAGAAAGGTCTCATGGGCCGCAAGGAACAGCCGGTTGAAGCGATCCTGCCGGGCCACCGAGGACAAGGTGCCCTCGGTGTGCGGTTTCAAGAACGACTCGAACGCGGGCAGGTTGAGCCGTGCCAGAGCGGCGGGCGAGGTGGGGTCGGCTTCACGGGCGCGCTGGTAGTCGCGCCAAAAGTCCCGGGGTTCGGCGTAGCGAGCCAGTAATTCCAGAGCCTCGGCTCGCAGGACGTCGCCTTCCAGCAAACCGCGCCGCTCGTCGTACGCGATGTCGGTCTCCAGCTTGCGGCCGAGCAGGAGGATGGACTTCTCCAACCGCCGGCGCGCGCGGGCGAGCTGGCGGTCATACACGTATTGCGTCGCCGTGTAGATCAGCAGGCCGAGCATCGCGTTGACCACGCTGGTCATGAGCAGGACCTGGGGTGCCAGGGAACGCCCCCGCGTCACCACGGCTGCCAGAACTTCGAGCACGACAACGGTTCCAAGGACATAGTGCCAGACGCGCTGCCGGCCCTTGGTTTCCCGAATCTGGCCGACCGTGGCGAGGTACTCGGCGTAGAGCGGGCTCAGCTCAGTCTTCAAGAGCTGCCGCATCCCGTCGTAGAGCCGGGCGTTCTCATGGCTGTAGTCCAGTTCCTCGCGCTTGAGGCGCTCGACGAAGTAGTCGTCCACCAAGCAACCCAGTTGCGGCGCCGGCACCACGGACTCCTCCGCGCGGTCGAGGATCTCCCGCGAAACGTCTTGGAGCAGGAGCTGGCTCATGGTGATGACTTCTCTAACGCGGTCACTGTAGGGCGTTCCCACCGGGCCGGGGAAGTAGAGAATCGGGCGGGTTTTGTAGCCGCCCGAAAGCCGCAGCATGGCGGGGTCGGAAACTTGCCTGAAGCAACAACTGAGAGCGCCGGACGGCGAGCGGAGGCTCGTGCAGGCAGCGGCCGGCGCTACTTCAACTCGCGGACGAAGATGTTCTTAAACTGCAGCAAACTCGGCGGGCTGTTCCAATTACCGCGGGCGTCCTTGCCGCCGTGGTGCTGCAAGGCGATGCGGCCCTTTGCGGGCAGGTCGGGAATCGTCGCCCCGGGAATTACCGTCACACCGTTCAGCTTGGTGGTCACGGTCTTGCCCTGAACGGTGATCTCGAAGCGGTTCCACTCGCCCACGGGCTTGTCGGCCTGATGCCGCGGCGTGACGGCGGCGCGCAGTTCGGGCGACGTACGGGGATCCGTCCGGATGCCGTACATCTCACCGGAGCCGATGGGCCAGCACCAGATGTTGACCTGAAAACGGCCGTGCCCCCGCAGGAAAATGCCGGAGTCCGAGTCCGGCAGTGACAGGCGATGCTCCTTGCCGGCCACGTCCCGGGCGTGGGTGCCATCTGGCAGAATGTAGGGCACACCGGGGTTGACGTACGGCGTGGCCTTGATGCGCCAGTCCACGAGGAGCACGAAGTCGCCGAGCTCTTCCTCGCTCCAGAGCGACTTGTCGCCGGGCGCTTCGCTCTCCGCGTCGTAGTCAATGACGCCGTCCACGATCTTCCAATGGCCGTTGTCGCCGGGTGGCACTCGCCAGCCGGCAAAATCGCGGCCGTTGAAGAGCGCCCGAAAACCGGGCGGGGCGACGTTGTCGGCTCCCGAAGCGAGCAGGCAGCCGAGGGTCACGGCGATGAGGGCGGTCGGGATCGAAGAGCAGCTTTTCATGATGGATTTGAATGGATGACGATCATCGGTGGCACGGCGTTAATGGCGACGCGGCGCGAGGCGAATTGCAAGTGGGAAGTCAGGCAGAACGCGCGGAGCAGACGGGAATTGGCTTGCTGGCGGGGAGCGCCGGCGTTTGATTGGTGGCGCCATGCGATTTCCCCACCTTTCCCCGTTGGCTGTGGCGGGCTGGACAGCCGTCATTCTCGCCGCCCCCTTCCCGCCGCATCTGGACCAACCGCTCTTGGGCCCGCCCCCGGAGCCACCCGCGCGCCCGCTGGCCCTGCCCCGCGGGGCGGAACTGGCCGTCGCGGTCGTCACGCCGGTCACGGTGACGCCGTCCAGCCGCGAGGAGTCGCGCAACTTCTTCAACACGGTGTACCGTGCCAGTGAGGGCGTGTTGCCGGGCTGGACGGGAGCTTACGCGACCTGCGACGCCGGGACGACCGCCGCGGTCTTCCGAGAGGCGGTGGTTCGCCGAATCAACTATTTTCGCGCAATGGCTGGCGTACCGGCCAGCATGACGCTGTTTTCCGAGTACAACGACAAGGCCCAGCGGGCTGCGCTGATGATGAGCGCGAACACGAATTTGAATCATTACCCGGCGCCGACGTGGCTTTGCTACTCGTCGGCAGGAGCCGAGGCCGCCGGCAAGGCCAACCTGGCCATCGGCACCCTGGGCCCCGAGGCGATTGATGGCTACATGGAGGACCCGGGTGAGTTCAATGCCAGCGTGGGTCACCGGCGCTGGCTGCTTTACCCCCAGACCAGGCGGATGGGCACCGGTGACGTGCCGGGCGACGCCTCCCGCTACCCGGCCAACGCGGTCTGGGTGCTGGACAACAACCTTTTCGGCCCGCGGCCGCCGACGCGGGATGATTTCGTGGCGTGGCCGCCACCAGGGTTTGTACCGTATCCGCTGGTCTTCCCGCGCTGGTCGCTATCCTATCCGAACGCCGAATTCTCCAACGCCACCGTCACGGTCACGCAGAACGGGTCTCCGCTGGCCGTGCAGGTGGAGCCGGCCAGCGTCGGGGCCGGAGAGAACTCGCTCGTCTGGTTGATGCCCGGTGAGCGGTTTGATGGCGGCAGCTCGCACGCGCCGACCTCGGCGGATGTTGCTTACGCGGTTCAGGTGGCGGGCGTGAAGGTGGGGAACACCACCCGGAGTTTCGCGTACGTCGTGACGGTCTTCGACCCCGCCCGCCCGGGCCCGGACACCGTTCGGCCCGCGATCACCGGCCCGTCCACGGTGCCGGTCGGCCAACCCGCGTCATTTACCTTCACGCCCGTGCCGAAGGCCAATGCGCACGAGGTGCGTTTGAGCCGCAGCGTGGCCCTCAACATTACGGAGGGTGCTGAGGACGATCTCATCAACTTTGACCGTGACATCTCGCCCGGTTACCCGGTGGTCGTCTCGTCGCCCTGCTACTCGGGTTCGTACGCCATGCGCCTGACTCACCTGTCACCGGCCCGGCCCCAGGTGCTCACGTATCGCAAGACGCTGCTGCCCGCGGACAACGCCAGCGTCACGTTCCACAGCCGACTTGGCTATGCCACGGAAGGGCAGCATGCGCGCATTCAGGTTTCCA
>CALJWR010000209.1 GCA_937976685.1 uncultured Verrucomicrobiae bacterium | reverse complement strand
GGCGGATCGGCAGTGAAGACTTCTTGGTTTGTCGAGATCATCGCACGCCTACTACGACTCAAACCACGCCAATTGGCAAGGACTTTCTCCAACCTCAACAACAGCAACCCTTCAGAAATTTAAATAGAATCACCGTGCCGGTTTCCCGCGCGGTCGGAATTACGGCTTGACGCTGCCGGGTGGCGGCCGAAGACTGCTGTCAATATTCGATTCGCTGGGTGGCCAGCGCTGTGAAGTCGGAGAGCCTAATCTGCCGACTTTTTTGTTCCCCGAATGGGGTTGAGGACTATGAACAACGAAATGCTCGCCGGGCTGGAGTTTTGGGAGCGGGAAAAGGGCATCCCCCGGGATGTCCTGTTGACCGCGGTCCAGGACGCGCTGGTGGCAGCCGCGAAGAAGGCCGTCGGGCCGGCGCGTGAGCTGCGCTGCGAGATTGATCCGAAGACGGGCGACATCAAGGCCTTCGCCAAGCTGGTGGTCGCGGATCGCGTGATTTCAAAGCACGATCAAATTTCCCTGTTTGACGCTCGACGCATCCAACCCGCCGCCCAGGTGGGGGACGAACTGGAAGTGGAAGTGACGCCTTCCGGCTTCGGTCGGATTGCCTCGCAGTATGCCAAGCAAACCCTGTTGCAGCACGTGCGGAAAGCCGAGAAGGCTCTGATTTTCACTGAGTTCAAGGACCGGGTGGGCGACATCGTGAGCGGCGTGGTCCGGCGGTTTGAGCGGTCGGACGTGACGGTGGACCTCGGCCGTTACGAGGCCCTGCTGCCGAATCGCGAGCGGGTGCCCACCGAGGAGTACCAGATTGGTGAACGAATCCGCTGTTACGTGCGCGCCGTCGAAGAGACTCCGCGTGGCCCGGAGATCATCCTGTCGCGCGCGATGCCTGAATTCGTGATGAAGCTCTTCCAGCTCGAGGTGGCGGAAATCGCTGACGGAACGATCGAGATCAAGGCGATTGCCCGGGAGCCGGGGTTTCGGACCAAGATGGCCGTTTATTCGCGGGACTCGAAGGTGGATCCAGTGGGAGCTTGCGTCGGCCTGCGAGGGCAACGGGTGAAAAACATCGTCCGCGAACTCAATAACGAGAAGGTGGACATCATCCCGTGGTCACCGGACATCCGGACGTTCGTCGCGAACGCGCTGCAGCCGGCGAAACTGAAGAGTTTCGAGGTGGACGAAGCCAATCGCCGGATCAACATCCTGGTGGCGCCGGACCAGCTTTCCCTGGCCATCGGCAAGCGCGGCCAAAACGCCCGCCTCACGTCCCGCCTCACTGGTTGGCACATCGACATTGATGCCGAGAAAGTGGCGATTCAGGGCTTCGAGCAGAAGATCGCGAACGCCGTCGAGGCGTTGGCGACCGTGCCTGGCATTTCGCCGCAAATGGCCGACATCCTGGTGCATCACGGTTTCACGAACTTGGAGGACCTGGTGGAAGTGACCGAAAAGGATTTGGCCGAAATCCCGGAGATTGGGGAACAAGCGGCGGCCGTGGTTGCCGCCGCCCGGTCCGAGGTTGAGCGGCGGACCGCCAAGCTGGCCGCTGAATCGGCCGCCCAGTGAGAACATCGTTGACCGGTCGGGTCTGTCGAGGGTCGGCGGGCCGGCTGGATCGGTTGGTGCAAAACTATGCCCGTTCGAATTTACGAAATCGCCAAGAAGGCGGGAGTTGAAAGCAAGATCGTCCTTGCCAAGGCGAAAGAACTGGGCATCGCCGGCGCTAAAGTGGCGTCCAGCACGCTCGACAAGATTACGGCGGAGTTTCTGCTCGAACAACTGGGATGGGAGCCTGCCGCCCAAGAGGCGCCGGCAGCGGAGGCAATGGAAGCTACGGCCGCGCCGGCAGTAGCGGGCGAGGCGGAGTCCGCTCCGCCGCCAGAAGCCCCCCCAACCCTGGCGCCGCCCGAGCCGGCCCCGCCCGCGCCACCAGCGCCTGAGATTCCCGCGCCCCCCGTCCCCGAAGCCGTGGCGGCTCCGGCGGCCGAGCCCCTCCCGGTCCCGCCGATCCCGGTGACTTTGCCTGTCGAAACCCCGCCGGTTGAGCCGGCGGTCGCGGCACCAACGATTCAGGTGCCCTCTCAGACACCAAGCGTCGTTGAGCGGCCTGCCAGTGCCGCAGTGGTAGCGCCTCCGTCGGCACCAACGCCCCCAGCCCCGCCCCCGCCTCCGCCGATCCCGGCGCCGCCGAAGGTGGGAGACCGGGTGGGTTTCATCAACTTGGCTGGTTATCGCCCGCGCTCAGCCGACCGGCCTGGTGCCCGTGCCCAGTCCCAAGCGCCAGCCCGGCCGGCCGCCAGACCGGTCGCCGGCGGTCGCACCGAACCCGCACGGGGCCGCGACGGTCGTCCGGCGAATCCCCCCCAGAGGCCGGCGGCTCCCGGTGCCAGACCGACGGCAGGTGGGCGGCCAATGACCCCAGCCGAGCCCATGACGGGTGAGGAGGTCACGTTGAGACCGCCGGTGACGGTACGCGACTTGGCCGATGTAATCCGGCGCAAGCCGTTCCAGGTCATCGCGGACCTAATGGAGTTGGGCATCTTTGCCAACGTCAACCAAACGGTTGAAACGGACATCGCCCAGAAAGTGGCGGCGAAGCACGGCATCCGGCTGCGCGTGACCAAACGGACGGGTCCGGCCGAGGTGCAGAAGGTGGCACCGAAAAAGGAGGATCTCGATCCCGACGACCGGCCGGAAGATCTCAAACCGCGAGCGCCGGTGGTGACCATCATGGGCCACGTGGACCACGGAAAGACGTCGTTGCTGGATGTGATTCGAAAGTCGAACGTGGTGGCCGGGGAGGCGGGCGGGATCACCCAGCATATTGGGGCGTACACGATCAACGTGCCGCATCCCGACCGCCCAAAAGAACTCGCTGCCATAACCTTCCTCGACACGCCCGGCCACGCCGCGTTCAGCGCCATGCGCGCGCGGGGGGCGCACATCACCGACATTGTGGTGCTGGTCGTGGCTGCCAACGACGGGGTGATGCCGCAGACGCTGGAGGCACTCAATCATGCGCGGGACGCCGGCGTGCCGATCGTGGTGGCGGTCAACAAGATTGACCATCCCAATGCCCAGCCGATGCGGGTGCGCCAGCAGCTTCAGGAACGCGGGCTGGTTCCGGACGACTGGGGCGGCGACACGCAGTTCGTGGATGTGTCGGCACTGGCCAAGCAGGGGGTGGACAAGCTCCTTGCCGCGATTTTGCTGCAGGCCGAGTTGATGGATCTGCGCGCCAACCCCAACCGCCCCGCCCGGGGTAACGTGGTCGAGTCGGGCATCGAACCCGGCGGCCCCACTGCCACATTGCTCGTGCGCAAGGGGACGTTGCGCCCGGGCCAGGTCATCGTGTGCGGGGAGTATCATGGCAAGGTGCGCGCGTTGGTGTCGGCAGAAGGGACGCGCTTGAAGGAAGCCGGCCCCTCGACGGCGGTCAAAGTTCTCGGGCTCAACGGGGCACCGGCCGCCGGCCTTGAATTCATGCAGGTGGCGTCCGAACACGCCGCGCGGGAGATCACGGAGGCCCGCCGTCTGGAGGGGCGCACGGCCGAACGAACCCCCAAGAACATCCGGCTGGAGGATTTCCTGAGCCGGATTGACGGCGCGGAATCCACGACCCTCCGCGTGGTGTTGAAGGCGGACACGCAAGGATCGGTCGAGGCGATCGTGGGGGCGTTGAAGGAGATCCGCTCGGACAAGGTGTCGCTGCAAATCATCCACAGTGATGTCGGGGCCATCACCGAGAGTGACGTCCAGCTTGCGGCCAGTGGCGAAGGAGGCGTCATCCTCGGTTTCCACACCCGCGTTGACAATTCGGCGGCCGAGATGGCCAAGCGGGAAGGGGTGCAGATCAAGCTGTACGCGATCATCTACGAACTCATCGATGCGGTTAAGGCCGCCATGGCGGGCCTGCTGCCGCCCGTGCTCAAGGAAAACGTGTTTGGCACCGCCGAGGTCCGGAAACTGTTCACGCTGTCCAAGGGCGGAACCGTGGCCGGCTGCGTGGTGACCAGCGGCCGGATTACCAAGGGCAAGGTCCGTGTGCTGCGGCGGCGCAACGTGCTGTTCGAGGGCATCCTGCAGACGCTGCGGCGATTCCAAGATGACGTCAACGAGGTCCGGGCCGGCATGGAGTGCGGCATCCGTCTGGAGAACTTCAACGACTTCCAGGAAGGCGACATCGTGGAATGTTACAACCTCGTCGAGGTTCCACAGTCGCTCTGAGCGGCAGTGAGCCGCACCGAAGCCTGGGAGGGATGGAATCATGCGCAATCGCCGGTTGGAACGAGTCCGGGAACTGCTCAAGCGCGAGCTGGGCGCGCTGATTCAGCGCGAGTTTCCGCTGGCTCAAGCGGGCTTGCTGAGCGTCAACGAGGTCAAACTGGCCGGCGATTTCCAGTCGGCCGTGGTCTATGTCGGCGTGGTCGGCTCGGAGCAGCAACGCCAGCGGGCCATCCCGATGCTCAATGAACAGCGCGTTCGTCTCCAGTCCCTCCTCGCTGGCGCCGTGGTCCTCCGTCACACGCCCATCCTGCGGTTTGTGCTCGACGAGGCGGTCGAGCGGGGAAACCGCGTGCTCCACCTGCTGGAAGAGATCGAGAAAACGCTGCCGTCGTCCCCGGGCTGATTGCACCGCCGAAGTCCTGCATGAAGCCGCGTCCCCGGATCGTTGACCGCATTCTCGAGGCCATTCGCGAGAGCCAGACCATTTGTGTCGTCGGCCATGTCCGGCCGGACGGCGATTGTGTTGGATCCCAACTGGCCTT
>CALJWR010000208.1 GCA_937976685.1 uncultured Verrucomicrobiae bacterium | reverse complement strand
TCGGGCGCATGAAAACGTCCGCACCGAAAGCCGGCAAGCAATTCCGTGGTTGGTTTCCTCAATCATTACGATCTCGAGGGAAGTTAACCGTGGCAGCGGGCAAAAGGCCGGGCGTCCGGTCGAGGCCAGGGAACTTGATTTGGTTCCATCACCCCACCCCCAAAAAAAAGGCGCTGACCTTTTCAAACTGAATCGGTCCGGCCCAAACGAAGGTTTTTTGCCCTCTTCCCTGCCCGTTGCCCGATGGCGCTTCTTGGCCTTCCGGGCCACCGAAAGGCGATGTTCTGCGGTCGCCCGGCGTCCCCGGAAGACGGCAGACCGGCTTCGCGGCTCGAGCGATGGTCGCATCGCGTTCAGCCAAACAGGTCCAACTGGGACGGTGGTGCAATGGCTTTGAGTTTCTCGCGCTCAGCGCGGTGGCGCGAAGCGTGGCGGACTGTGCCCTCTGGCGTCAGCTCAGATTCCTCGAGATTCCTCAAAATTACTTTGGCCCGCTCGATCACGCTGCGGGGCACGCCGGCAAGGCGCGCCACCTGAATGCCGTAGCTCTTGTCGGTCCCTCCCGCGACGATCTTGCGCAGGAAGATGATCTGGTCGTTCCATTCGCGCACCGCGACATTGAAGTTCTTCAAGCGCGGCAGCCGGGCGGCCAGCTCGGTCAGTTCATGGTAGTGGGTGGCAAAGAGGGTCTTGGCACCGACCTGATGGTGGAGGTGTTCGACGATGCTCCAGGCGAGGCTCAGCCCGTCGAAGGTGCTCGTGCCGCGGCCGATTTCGTCGAGGATCACGAGGCTGCGGGCGGTGGCGTTGTTGAGAATGTTCGCCGTCTCCGCCATCTCGACCATGAAGGTGGACTGGCCCCGCGAGAGGTCGTCGCTGGCACCGATCCGGGTGAAAATGCGGTCCACCAGATCAATGCGCGCCGACCGCGCTGGCACCAGAGCCCCCGTGTGCGCGAGCAGCACGAGCAGCGCGACCTGGCGGATGTACGTGCTTTTGCCCGCCATGTTCGGACCGGTGATCAGGCAGATTTGCGGCAGCGACGGTTCCGGCGGGCGGAGCGAACCCGACTCCGACGCGGCCGCTTCGCTGGAACGGCCATCGCCCCCCGGCGACTGGCTGGCCAGGCCGGTGTCGTTCGGCACGAAGCGTTCTTCGGTCAGAGTTTGTTCGAGGACGGGGTGGCGGCCGTCGGTGATCACGATTTGTCCGCCGTCCCGGACTTCCGGCCGGCAGTAATCGCGCAGTCGTGCGAGGTCCGCGAAGGCGGCGAGGACGTCGAGTTCGCCCAGAGCGGCCGCCGTGTCCTGAGTGTCCCGCAACTGACCGAGCGCCCGCTCGCGCAGGCGCAGGAACAGCTCGTATTCAAGCTTTGTGCTCCGTTCCTCGGCCCCGAGAATCCTGGCCTCCATTTCCTTGAGTTCCGGGGTGATGAAGCGCTCGCCGTTGGCGATGGTCTGTTTGCGGACGTAGTGCGGAGGGACCTTCTCCAGGTTGGCCTTCGTGACCTCCAGGTAGTAGCCGAACACCGAGTTGAATCCGACCTTGAGCGATTGGATGCCGGTGCGCGCGATTTCGTCGCGCTGCAGTGCTGCGATCCAGTCTTTCCCGCTTCGCATGGCCGCGCGCAGTTCGTCGAGGGCAGGGTCATAGCCGTCGCGAATCAGGCCGCCCTCCTTCAGCGCGAGCGGCGGGTCATCCACCACGGCGCGGCCGATCAGGTCCACCAATTCCCGACAATCGCTCAGGCGGGCCGCGAGTTCCGCCAGCAGGGAGGGCGAACCGGGCGAAGGGGCAGGCGGGAGGTCCAGAGCCGGGAGTTCCGTCAACCGCGGTTTCTCGGCCAACGCGGCGGTGGTCAGGCGCTCCAAGGTGTTCCGCAAGTCGGGGACTCGACTCAGGCCGCTCCGCAGCGCGACCAAATCGCGGGCGTTTCCCGTGCCAACACTCAGGCGGCTGATGGTCCGCTCCAGGTCACGCACCTCCTTCAGCGCGGCGCGGAATGCGTCCAACTCGGTCGGTTGGGCAAGCCACGCCTCCACTGCGTCCTGTCGGCGCCGAATGGGCTCGACGGCGGCCAGTGGTTGGGAGAGCCAATCCCGCAACCGGCGGGCCCCCATCGGCGTCACCGTCCGGTTCACAGCGCCGTAGAGGGAGGTCTCGCGAGAACCATCCGGGCGCGAGGGTTCGAGCACCTCAAGGTTCCGGAGCGTCGTGGCGTCTAGGATGAGATAGTCCGCCGGCTGGTAAAACGTGAGGCGCGTCAGGTGGGAGATGTCGCGCCGCAGTTGATTGACGAGGTAATGAATCACCGCCCCGGCGGCGCCGACCGCGGCCAGGCGACCGCGCAAACCGAAGCCGTCGAGCGTGGCCACTTTGAAGTGGTCGCGGAGGGCGAACTGGGCGGTCTCTGGAGCGAAAGCCCAGTCCTCGTGGGTGGCCACGTTCCGGACGGTGGCGGTTAGCATCTGACGGAGGACGGAGGCTTCCGCGGGCACGATCAGTTCGCTGGGGCGCAGCCGTTCCAATTCGGCCAACAACGCCGCGTCCGAGGACAGCTCGGTGGCGCGGAAGTCGCCGGTGGTAAGATCGAGGAAAACCAGACCGAAGGCCGCCCCGGCACGACAGGCGGCGGCAAGGAAGTTATTCCGGCCGGCCTCGAGCATCCGCTCATCAAAATGGGTGCCGGGACTGAGGATTTGGGTGACTTCACGCTTCACCAGCTTGCCTGGCCTGGCATCTTCGACTTGGTCGCAGATCGCCACCTTGTGGCCCGAACGCAAGAGCCGGCCGATGTACCCGGCGGCGGCTTGATGCGGCAAACCGCACATCGGAACGCCTTGGCGGGCCGTCAGGGCGAGATTCAGGACCTGGGCGCCAAGCTGGGCGTCCTCGAAGAACATCTCGTAGAAATCGCCGAGTCGAAAAAGCAGGAGGGTGCCGGGCGGCAGGCTGGTCTTGATCCGGCGATATTGCGCCATCATCGGCGTCAACTGGGCGTCATGGGCCATCGGCCAGGCAGGCTAGCGGTCCGCTGGTCTTGGGCGAGCGCGGAATGATGGCAGGCTGCCACCCTCGACTCACGGAAACAAAAAGCCCGCGTCCGTTGCCGGACGCGGGTTCGTTTGCGTAACCCCTACCCTCCTTTACCCCACTTTCCTCCTACCCCTCGCTCCTTTTCCCCAACTTCCCTCCAAATCCACCACCATCCTCCCAGAAATTCACTTTGCCGCCAGCGCCGCTTCAATTGCCTTCGTTACCTTGGGCGAATCCGGTTCGTCGCCGGAGTCAAAGCGTGCCACGACCTTGCCGTCGCGACCAAGAAGAAATTTTCCAAAGTTCCACTTCACGTCTCCCGGGAAGACCGCGTCCTTGCCCGTCAGAGCCGCATAGAGCGGGCTTTGCGCCGGGCCACTCTTGACGCCGACCTTCTCCATCAGCGGGAACGAAACGTCGAATTTCGTTTCGCAGAAGTTTTTGATCTCCTCCGCCGTTCCCGGTTCCTGGCCGCCGAAATCGTTGCTGGGCACGCCCACCACCACGAACCCTTGGTCCTTGTACTTTCGGTACGTGGCTTCCAGAGGCTTATACTGCTTGGTGTAACCGCATTGCGAGGCAACGTTCACAATCAACACCACTTTACCCTGAAATTCTTTCAGGGACGTGGCTTTGCCGTTGATGTCCTTCAAAGGGATGTCGTAGAGAGATGCCGCCATAGCCGTACCCACCGCCAATGCCATCAAACCCAGCGAGAGTTTCAAAACCTTCATATCCTGGGAGGAAGGTGGCGACGAATCGCGTCCTGTCAAATCGGCATGCCCCGGCGGACCGCCGGGGTTTCAACACCCTTCAGGGGGCAGGGGTTGTTTCCGGTTGCGTTGACGCGTCTGAGGTCGCGGCGGTGATGCGGTTGGTGGTTTCCACTTCGGTGGCTGCGCCCCCGGCCTCTGCCGGGCCCGCCGCGGGTGGCTGAGGCGCGGATGCTGTCGTTGATTCGGGCTCGGTGCCACGCGCTGGTACCACAGGAGGGATGGCCGCCTCGATGGACTCGATGCGGTAGCGGCTGACATGGCCTTCGAGCTCCAGTTCAGTTTCGTCGCCGACCTTGCGGTTCAGCAGCGCCTGGCCGATCGGGCTGAGGTAGCTGACGATGTGCCGCTGCGGGTCAAAATCCCAGGCGCCGAGCAGAACGAACGTTTCGGAGTGTTGCCGACCGAGTTCCGTCACCTTCACGCGGGTGCCGATGCCCACCACGTCCGTCCGCGGATTCAAAAAGTCCGAGCCGCGGGCACGGGCCAGGTCGCGCTCCAGCTCCCCCTTGCGCCGCATCAGGACCCCGTGCATTTCCTTTGCCGCCTTGTATTCGTGGTTCTCGCTCAGATCGCCGTAGCTCCGGGCAAGGGCGATATCGCGCGAATTGGCGGGAATCTTTTTCTGCACCAGCTCGTCGTATTCGCTCTTGCGGCGCTCCAAGCTCTCCCACGAGACGACCAACGTGTTGTCCTGCCGGGTTTGTTCGCCGGTGATCAGACCCTGAATTGCGGGGAAGTGCTTGATGATGCGCGCGAGCAGCGAACGTTTGTCCATGTCATCGAAGCTCGGCGACAGTTGCAGCGCTCGGGTCAGGTCCTTGATGACCTCGATGTCCGCCGACTCGATCAGCTCCACGAGCAGTTCGTGGTCGGCCATGATGAAATCCCGCAGCTTGCCGGCTTTCTTCTCGTCGCGCTCGATGGCCGTGAGCATCGCGCGGAAGACTTCGGGGCCGAGGATGTCGGCGTAGTCGTCGGAGCGGCTCTTGGCCAGCCACAGAAGCAGATCACTGCTGGCGCTATGTTGGGCAATGGCGCGGGAAAGGAAGGCCCGGAACCGGTCCCGGTGACCGGACTCGATCATCAGGTGGGCGCACTCGGCGCACAGCTTGGCACCGACGGAATTCAAGAACCCCAGCAGCAGGTCCTGCCACATTTCGGGGTGCGCGGCCTTGAACGACACCAGCGCCCGCCGGTGTTTGGGCGAAGCCACCGTCTCCAACACTTTGCCCGCGGATTCCGCCTGGGACCAAACGGCCCCTTCGGTGACTTCCCCCTCGACGGCCGGCAGGCCGGCCGCCGCGCGAAGATCATCCCGCATGAAAATGGCTTCCAACGCCAGGGCCGGCTGGGTGCGTTGATGGGACGCGATTTCCGGATTGAGCTGTTCCACCATTTCACGGACGACGGCCTGCTTGTCCGCCAGGTCCGCCACATTCGCTAACACCTCGGCCGCCACCGCCAGACGCGCCTTCAGGCCGCGCGCCTTGCGAAATTCAGCCAGCAATCGGTCCTGCAGCGTGGTTTCCTGGGCCTGATACAGGATGGGTTCGGACTTCTTCGCGGGCACCAGGAAGTGGCCGTCCTTCTTCATCTCGCGCTTGGCCGCTTCCCACCATTTCTTCCAGTCCGCCGCGATCACGTCCGGCACCAGGACCTGTTGGATCTGGTC
>CALJWR010000207.1 GCA_937976685.1 uncultured Verrucomicrobiae bacterium | reverse complement strand
CCACGATCATGGTGATTTGGAAGAGCTTCAACCCGGCGGCGTCCAGCGTGCGGAGGCGTTCCTCCACGCCGTCGAGCCAGATATGGCCCACGCCGGGGTAGCCGAGTTCCTTGAGCATGGCGGCCTGCTCCGCGAAGTTCCGTTTCTTCGCGTCGTGCCAGTCAATGCAGAAGGGGAAGAAGGCCGGCGCGTCGTCCGCCGCCGAGGCGGCTAGGCAGGCGACCGTGAGGGCCGCGATCCACGCGGAAAACTTTTGGGCCAGCGAGTTCATGATTCCGGGCCGCGGATTACGGGCGCTGGTGCGGGGCGGAGACGACCGGCGACCCAGCGGACGATGATCGCGGCGAGCACGGGGATTGAAGACCCGTTCGACGGCCCAACGCAAGCCACGGTTCGGCGGTCGCCCGGCCCGGCCAATGCGGGCCGGCTTTGAGTTTCGGTCGTTCATGGCTTGGACTGGGCGGAGCTGGGCGCGGGTTCCGCCGGCACCGCAAAGTCTCCCTGGGCAAAACCAAGGACCGCGAATTCCCGGCGATCCCGGCTCCGGACCTGCGGGACGTGGGCCGCCGGCTCATCCTCGAGCGCGCCCACCCCGGCGGACACGAAGACAACCGCCGGGGCCGCAGGGGACTCGTGGTCAGGGCTTTCGTGATGGACGGAAAACTCCCTCAGGCGGCGGGCAGTGTGCCCCGCGGTGACGCCGTCCACGACGCTGCAACCAGCCCATTGAACCGGAGCGTAATACATCCACGGTGTCGTAGTCTCGGTCGCCACGCTCGCCGGCGGCGCGGTGAATCGCCGCTCGGTAAATCTCTGCGCGAATCCCAACTCCGGCGTGCTGACGGTCGCGGCGGATGTGTGCCCAGGTCACGCGGTCGAGCCAATGGCCGTGGCCGTCCTGACTGATGCCCTGCGCTTGGCTGCGGTGCGGAATTGGATGCTTTTGTGCTCCGCGTGGCATGGCGTTTGGGGTGGCCTGGCAGGCGGTTGAAAAGGGGTTTTTCCATGACAACGGCCAACGGAAGCCGTTGATTTGCAACGAGGCACTGTCCAGGAGAATTGCTTTTCAACCGCCGGCCAGGTTTCCGCCCCAAGGCCCGCCGCTTCGTTCAGGGCGACCGCTGTCCAGAGGGCGCGGGGATGGACTCGATGAGCCGGACCAGATCGTGGGCAGCGCGATCCACCGAGAACCGTTCATGCACAGCGCGCTGGCCGGTCTCGCCCAGATGGCGGCACCGAGCCGGATCAAGGAGCAAGCTTTCGAGGGCGTCGGCCAACGCCGTGACACTGCCGGGTTCGCACAGCACGCCGCCACCGGTGCCTTCCACGGCCTCCGGAAATCCCGCGTGGCGCGGCTGCACCACGGGCACCCCGGCCGCCATCGCTTCGAGCAGGTACAACCCGAACGCCTCACCATACAACGCCGGCACGGAGAAGACCGTCAGCGATTGCAGGAAGGCGATCTTGGCCTCGCGCGAAAGGTTGGGATGGAACTCCACGTCGCTGGGGACGCCGGCGGCGCTGAGACGGGACCGGAGTTCCGCGACGAAGGGCTCATCCCCAGGGCCGCAGCCGCCGGCGATCTTCAACCGGAGGCCGGGCACGCGGTTGCGGCGGCGCAATTCGAGGTACGCCTCCACCAGCGTGTCGAGTCCCTTCTCCCGACACATTCGCGCGAGGTAACCGATGGCGGGTGGCGAACCCCTCGTGGCGGCGGAGCCCGGCGATCCGGGCGGCGGGAAACCCGCGAGGTTCAAACCGAGCGGCAGGACGTGCATCCGCTCGGGGAGCACACGCATCCTGTCAGCCATCCGGTCCGCAAAGTAACGACTCGGAGCGACGAAGGCGTCCACCACCCGGGCGCGCTCAGACAGCGTCCGCCAAATCTCGCTCCGCCACGGTTCCGCCATCGCATCGAGGTAGGCGTCTTCACCCGCCAGCAGACAGACGATCCGGGCGCCGAGGTCGCGGCGAAGCCGGGGGGCCATTCCCAACAGGAGCGCATTCGAGATGCAGACCGCGTCCACGGGCGCGAGCGTGCGGGCCCAGCCGATGAATTCGTCCAGGTCCCGCGCCTGGTTGCCCTCCTCGCCGCGCAGCATCGAGAGCGTGAGGTCGGCCACGTCGCTCGCGCGAGTGCGGGCGGCGAAGCGCCTGGTCCACCTGAGCAGCGCCGGATGCGCCAGCCAGCGGCGGAGCCAGGCTGGGGCGGAGCGGAACAGCGCGGCCTTCTGGTCGAGATAAACGTTCAGGCCGCCAAAGAAGATGGGTGTCCCCTCGGAGTTGTTGGTTTCGTCGAGCGTCAGCGGCAGGTAGAGCGGCACCATCGTTGCCGAATGCCCTTGGCGACGGAAAGCAGACACCAGCGCGTTATCTCGGAGGCAATTGCCGCAGTACATGCCTCCGGCGCCGGGCGTGACTTGAAGAAGATGCATGGGACCAGCAAGCGGAGATGCTCCGCTCGCGTTCCAGTTTAGGCCGCCGCGAGGGTCGCCGCCGCGGCGCGCTGCGGTCCGCCCAGCGGCAGTTCCTCCGGCACGGGCGCGTAATCGCTGATGGCCTTCCACAAATGGGTCAGGTCCTTGTTCACGTCTCCGCTCAGGCAATCGGTGATATCGCCGGCGAGGTCGGGATGCCGGTCGGTGAACTCGCGGAAGCTGAAGTTCGGATTGTAGAAGGCGTACACCAGCTTGCGCATGTTCTCGATCCCCTGCCGCATCGTGGCGCCGTAAGCCGCAAACCGCTCCGGCGAAACGTCGCCGTCCCGCAGCGCCTCGTGGACGGTATCGGCCGCCAGGACGCCGCTCTTGAGTGCCAGCATGAGGCCGGAGGAGAACACGGGGTCGAGGAAACAGAACGCGTCCCCGACCAGCAGCAAACCGGGCGAATAGCAGTACTTCGAGTGGTGGGTGTATTCGCTGGTCAGGTAATAGGGTCCGGTCTGCTGCCCCTCGGCGAGGTGGTCCTTGATCCACCGATTCTGCCCGACCTCCCGCTGGAAGATCGCCTCGGGCGACCGCACGCCGTCCCGGGTCAGGTATTTGCCCTCGGCCACCACACCGACGCTGACCATGTCGTTGTGTTGCGGGATGTACCAGAACCAGCCGCGTTCGGGCACGAAGGCCACGGTGGTGCCCCCCGCATCAATGCCGGGCTCCCGTTTCGCGCCGCGATAATAGGTCCAGACCGCCACTTTGTTCAGGTAGGGGTCCTTGACACGCCAGCCGTTATGCACGGCCGCGAAGGATTCCTTGCCCGTGCAGTCGAGGGTGATCGGCGCCCGCCACCCCATCGCCTCGCCCGTCTTGTCCAGCGCTCGCACTCCGACCACCCGGTCGCCTTCGCGCAGGAGGTCGGTCACGGTCACCTCTTCCCGCACTTCCGCCCCCAACTCGCGCGCGTGACCCATCAGAATCTGGTCGAACTCGGAGCGCAGGACCTGCCAGGTCTGGGCCACCGTGTCGCGATCATAGCGAGTGAAGAAGTAGAACGGCTGACTGGCCTTGCCCGACGGGGCGACGAACTGGACGCTGTACTTCTTCACAAACGCCGACGCTTTCATCCGCGGGATGAGTCCCAATCGCTCCAGCGGGTGGTAAGTGAAGGGAATCAGCGATTCGCCCACGTGGTAGCGGGGGAATCTCTCGCGCTCCAGCACCAGCACGCGATGCCCGTGCTGGGCGAGGATGGCGGCAGCCGAACAGCCCGAAGGCCCGCCACCGATGATCAACGCGTCGTAATCCTGTTTGGTGGTCATGAGTTGATGCGACCTTGTTTCCTCGTGCAGGGAAAGTAGCCGCCGAACCCCTGGGGGCAAGCCGCCGCCGGGCGGTTGGAGCCGTTCGCCGGCGAGGCGGACTTCCGCGCGATCGGAACGACGAAGCGGCGCACCCCGGAGCGTCATCGTCCTTCGCGATTTTGCGGAGTGGCCTTCGGCTCGCGCACCGGCTTAGTCTGAGCGGGTCATGCGGATCCCCTCGCAGTTTTCCAGATTCCTCACGGCGAGCGCCCTGGCGTGCCTGATCACCGGCGCGGTGGCTCAAGGCTCGCGAACCGATTACGACCGCGCCCTCAGTCTCGGGCAGCGGACCGAAAACAAAGTCTTCCGCGCGCAGGTGAAGCTGAACTGGCTGCCCGACGGCACGCGCTTCTGGTACCGTGTCAAAACGGGTCCCGAAACGGACGAGGTGGTGCTGGTGGATTGTGTCGCCGGGACGCGCACGATCCTGAACGCCCCGCCCGAGCCGACCGCCCCGCTCACACCCCGGCCGGCGGATGCCGGGCCACGCCGGTCCCGTCGCACCGGGGACGACACGGAAATCCTCTTCATCAATCGCACGGCCAACGAACTGGAGTTGTATTGGCTGGATGCCGGAGGCCAGCGCCAGCCATACGGCCGGCTGCGCGCGGGTCAGGAGCGGCGTCAGCACACCTTTGCCGGCCATGTCTGGTTGCTGGCGGACACGCTGGGCAATCCCGTGGCCGTGTTCGAGGCGACCGATCAGCCCAACCGCGCCGAGATTACGGGCGAGCTGGCGCGCCCGGTGTCCGATCCGACGCGTCCCCATTGGCCCGGCCCGCCGGAGCGGGGTCTCTCGCCCGATCGCCAATGGCAGGTGTTCGTCCGGGACCACAACTTGTTCCTCCGCCGCAAAGCATCCGGCGAAACTGCGCCGGTGACCACCGACGGGACAGCGGACGACGCGTATGCCGACGAGGTAAGTTGGGCTCCCGATTCCTCGTGCTTCGTCGCACGGCGCGTGCGCGCGGGCGACGACCGGCAGGTGACCTTTGTCGAGGCGGCGCCGCGGGGCGAGATTCAGCCGAAGGTCCACTCGCACCGTTACCTGAAGCCCGGCGACCGGTTACCCAAGCCGCGCTTGCGGGTGGTGACCGTAGCCGACCGGCGCGTCCACCCGGTCGCTGATGAGTTGTACGGAAACCCGTTCACTGAAGACGGGACCATTCCCATCCGCTGGGCACCGGACGGACGCGAGTTCTTCTTCCACTACAACGAACGCGGCCACCAGACCTATCGTGTGCTCGGCGTGAAGGTCGGTCGCGTGGCGGAAGCGGCTCAACGGAACGAAAGCCCGCGAGCCATCGCTCCGTTGGAACCGCGGGTGGTAGTGGAAGAGACCAGCGCCACCTTCATCGACTACTCCAACAAAATGTGGGTCCACTGGCTCGACGACAGCGGCGATCTGCTCTGGATGTCCGAGCGCGATGGCTGGGCGCATCTCTGGCTGTACGACGCGGCCGCCGGCCGGCCGAAGCGGCAGGTGACCCAGGGCGAGTGGGTGGTCCGCGAGGTCCTGCACGTGGATGAAGCCCGGCGCGAGGTGTGGTTCCGCGCGAGCGGCGTCCGGCCGGGCGAGGATCCGTACCATCAGCACCTTTGTCGGGCGGGACTCGACGGCGACGGTTTCACCGTGCTGACCGAAGGAGACGGCAACCACAGGGTCGAGTTTTCGCCGGATCGCCGGTGGTTCGTGGACACTTGGTCGCGCGTGGATCAGCCGCCGGTGATCGAACTGCGGCACAGTGCAGATGGCCGGCGGGTCTGTGAACTTGAACGAGCTGACGCGTCCGCACTCCTCGGGACCGGATGGGCGCTGCCGGAACGGTTTGTCGCGAAGGGCCGTGACGGCGTCACCGACATTCACGGAATCCTCATCAAGCCCTCGAACTTTGATCCCGCCGCGCAGTATCCGGTGATCGAGGAGATTTATGCCGGTCCGCAGGGCGCGTTTGTGGCGAAGGAGTTTGGGCGGCTCGTCCGCCAGCACGCCCTGGCAGAACTGGGATTCATCGTGGTGCAGATGGACGGGATGGGCACCAACCATCGCGGCAAGAGGTTTCATGACGTGGCATGGAAAAACCTGGCAGATGCGGGTTTGCCTGACCGCATCGCGTGGATGAAGGCGGCGGCCGCGTCGCGCCCGTGGATGGACCTCACGCGCGTCGGGATCTACGGCGGGAGCGCGGGCGGGCAGAGCGCCACGCGCGCCCTGCTGGCGCACGGGGATTTCTACAAGGTGGCGGTGAGCGACTGCGGTTGCCACGACAATCGGGTGGACAAGATCTGGTGGAACGAGCAGTGGATGGGCTGGCCGATCGGTCCGCACTACGCCGAGCAGGCCAATGCGACGCTCGCGTCCCATCTCACCGGCAAGCTGCTGCTGATCGTGGGGGAAGTGGATACCAACGTGGATCCCGCCAGCACGATGCAGGTCGCTGCCGCACTGGTCCGCGCCGACAAGGACTTCGAATTGCTCGTCATGCCCAGCACGAACCACGGCGCGGCAGAAACGCCCTATGCGAGCCGGAGACGGATGGATTTCTTCGTCCGGCACCTCCTGGGCCGGGAACCGCGGTGGGAGTGAGCGGTCGGCCGCCAACCTTCACGGTCCATGCCCCAGTGCCTGAAGGAGGTGAGGCGTGAAGAGGCGCGGTTCGAGCAGAAACGAGTCGTGGCCCTTGTCCGAGTGAACCGTGATCCACATGACGGGCACGTGCTCCTTCTTGAGGAACCCCACCAGTTTGGCCTGCTCCGCCGGGCTGTACATGCCGTCGGAGTCAATGCTGAACACCAGAAACTCCTGCTTCCGGCAGCGCTCGAACAGGGCGTGAAAGTCGGTGGCTCCCGCCTCCGCCACGAGATCAAACCACTGCCAGGCATCGAGGATGCGCAGGTAGGTGTTGGCATCGAAGCGCCGGACGAACTTGTCGCCCTGGTGGAGCATGTAGGACTCGACCGGATGGTTCATTTCGTACCAGCCGTGCGGCGGTTTCTGGCTGACCACCTCTCCGCGGGCGCGCTCGCGGAGGGTTTCCAGCGACACGAAGGTTTTGTGCGCGATCCGCCGCGCCAGGGCCAGCCCGAGGTTCGGATGGGGGCCGTCGTAATAGTCACCGCCGCGAAAATTAGGATCGCCCTCGATGGCCGTGATCTGCTCGAAGTTAAGGATGCGCTGGTAGATGGTGGTTTCAACGCCGGTCCCGATCGGGATCACGATCTTGACCCGGTCCGGGTACCGCGTGGCGGTGAGCAGGGCCAGGTAGCCGCCGATGGACGCGCCCACCACGGCGTGGAGGCGTTCGATGCCCAGCGCGTCGAGCAGCTTCATCTGGGAATCCACGATGTCGCTCATCCGCAGCACCGGGAAGGCCGGACCCCAGGGCTGGCCGGTGGACGGGTTGACCGAGGCCGGTCCAGTCGAGCCGTAGCAGCCGCCAAGGTAGTTGGCGCAGATAACACAGAAGCGCCGCGTGTCGAGCGCCTTGCCGGGACCGATGAAACCGTCCCACCAGCCGGCCTGGACTTCCTCGGTCCACCGATGTCCCACGCCCGGCACGCGGGGGTTGAAACCGGCGGCGTGCTGGCTGCCGGTCATGGCGTGGAACAACAGGATCGCGTTGGACTTGTCCGCGTTGAGCCGTCCGTACATCTCATACGCGAGGGTGAAGCGCGGCATCACGCCACCGACCCGAAGCCGCAGGGGCTTCTTCGGGTTCTGGAATTCGAAGAACTGGGTCTGGACCTTTCCAATGGAACGCGTCATGGGCTGACCTCCCGCCAATGCGGGTGGGGGGGGAGGTTAGCGGTGATTCTGATCGCCGCGAAGCGGGAATTTAATCGCTCCGATCGTTTGCCCGGTCGCTCGCGAACGGGCTTCACCGGCGCGGCGCGAATGCGCTGGCCAGCACCGTCTCCTTCGTTTTCCAGAGCATGGCCATCGTGAGCGCCACCGGGAGCAACACCAGCAGCAGGAGCAACGGCAGTCCAAAACGCCCGATGGTCTGGGTCATCGGAACGGAAAGCAGATGGAGAATGCGGGCGGCGATCACCGCCGTGACCGACACCAACGTGGTCAGGATCAGCCCTTGATTGACCCGGGTGAACAGTCGTGTCTCCTGCCGGAGGGTTTCATCGGGCAACATCGCGGCAAGTCGCTGCAAGGCGAGGTTCAAGTTGAACAGAAACAGCAGCGCGCATACGGCCAGCACCCCCACGGCGACCCGGAAGTGCAGTTCGTGCGGCAGCAAGCGGCTCCAGTGGAGAAACGGGGCCAACCCGACGTTGACGAGCGCAACCAGCTTCACCCGGTCGAGGGCCTGCTGCCACACCCGTTCCTGCGCCTGGAAGTGACCGATTTGAAACGCCCCGAACGCCAACAAGGCCGTCGTGGCCACGGGCGGCAGCGAGCCGAAGTGGGAAATCATTCCGGCCGTGGCGGTGTGAACCCCGACCACCAAAGACAGAGGCAGTCCCCAAAACAGCGCCGCGAGACCGCGGGTCAGGGGCACGAGGGAGGGCAGGACCTCGGGTGAAGATGGGGCGTCCATTCCGCGGCGGCTGGCCGGCTGGAATCAATGCACCGCGAGGTAGGTGTACTCCTTGAGGCCCTTTTCGTACTCGTCGAGCAGGCGCATCGCCTCACTGGGTTTCATGCGATCGGTTTTGATGGCCTCGTCCATCTGCGCCTTCATCTGCCGCTTGAGCTCGTTTTCGTCGTATTGCACCGCGGCGAGCGTCTGCACGATGGTGTTCCCCTCGATGATTTCCTCGACGTAGTAGCCCGCCGGCTCATCGGGATCGAGGAAGACATGCACCTCGTTGACGCGGCCGAAGAGGTTGTGCAGATCGCCCATGATGTCCTGGTAGGCGCCCATGAGGAAAAAGCCCAGGTAGTAGGGTTCGGGCTGGCCGTTGCCATTGGCCTTGAGGGGGTGAAGGGGCAGCGTGTCGCGCACGTCCCGGAGATCAATGAACTTGTTGATCTGACCATCCGAGTCGCAGGTGATGTCCACCAAGGTGGCCTCGCGGGAAGGCGGTTCGTTGAGCCGGCTGATCGGCATGATCGGGAAGAGCTGCCCCAGCGCCCAGTGATCAAGGAGGGACTGAAAGACCGAGAAATTGCAGAGATACTGGTCGCCGAGACTGTCCTCGAGCTTGCGAATCTCCTCGGGGATGTACGCCTGGCCGCGAAAGTTGACGACCACCGCGCGGGCGATTTCCCAGTAGAGCATTTCGATTTTCGCTTTGTCGGGCAGTTCCATCAGCCCCAGCGTGAACATGTTCTGGGCGTCCTCCTTCCGCTCGAGCGCGTCGTGATAGGCTTCCAGCTTGTTCAACTTCTGCAGATTGCGCCGGATGTCCAGCAGTTCCTTGACGAGGGGATGCTCGTTCTCGCCGAACCGCAGATGGTCCCAGTCCCGGCACTTGGCGATCGCCCCGAATGCCTCGACAACGAGGACGCTGTGGTGTGCCACGATCGCCCGCCCGCTTTCGCTCACAATGTCCGGGTGCGGTACGCGCTCGGCGTTGCAAACGTCGGCGAGGTAATAGACGACGTCGTTGGTGTATTCCTGGAGCGTGTAGTTGGTCGAGGAGTCGAAGGCGGAGCGGCTCCCGTCGTAATCCACGCCCAGGCCACCGCCCACGTCGAAGTACTGGATGGGGAAGCCCATCTGGTGGAGTTTTGCGTAGAAGCGGCTGGCCTC
>CALJWR010000206.1 GCA_937976685.1 uncultured Verrucomicrobiae bacterium | reverse complement strand
ACCGCCGCCACCGGAGCATCAGCCAGCGCAACAACGACCGACTCGCCTCGTGAGAACAAGGGCTCGTCGGCCTGGGAAAAGACCCCGTCGGCCCAGAACCCGAGTTCGATTCCGCGTCGGTCCGCCCCCAGGACAATCACGGAAAAGCCCGCACGTTCCTCGCGCGTGTGTCGCTCGGTCCGCAAATGAAAGCGGACGGCCACCGCCAATCCTTCGGCCCGCTCCAAAGCGGGTGAAATCGTCCGCGCATACCCGGCGCTTTCGGCATTCAGGGCCAGCGTGTTCAAGCGGACACCCGCCTCCACGGCCCCCTGGGTGGCGGTCCCGGGAACCGCTGCATAACTCCACCCCTGAGCGGTAGGCAAGTTGCCTTTGCCCCCGTCGTAAAGGACCTGGGCCTGTCCCGCAAACGTCAAGGCCGCCAGCAGGGCGGCAAACCACCCCGGCACGGTGGATCGCCGCCAGAGAGGATTCTGGGGCGCACGCGCGGCCCTGAACTTCGCCACTCGCGCGGGCCTACCTTGGGTCGTACACGATGGCATTGATCACCAGGCGGCGAAAGGTCGCCTCCTCGAAGTCCCGGACGCTGTGGCCGGGTTGGAAGTAGAACAACCAGCCCTTTCCGGCAGGCTTGAACCAACCGGCGCGCTCCTGCATCCACTCCCCACCGTCGGCGTCGCGATACTGGAAGCCCAACAAAACCGTTCGCGGCCCGACCAGCGTGTGGTTCAGATACACCTCGGAGTCGTGCAAGGTGAATGACGGCAGCCGCTCGGTTGCCGTGTCCTTCTCCCGTCGAAAAGCAGATTGACCCGGCCAGGCCACCTTGTTGGTCGTGATGAAATGGTTGGTGAGTGCTACCACTGTGAGGGTTGCCGGCTCGATCCAGCGGTAGCCCCCGGTCGCTGCGTCTCCCGGTCTCAGGTCCACGCCCAGGAAACCGAACCACCACTGATTGGTGCGTTTGCCAGAACTGATCGAGTGGTGCAGGGCCACCAACTTGCCGCCGCCTTCCGCGTACTCGATGAGCGCCTTTTCGCTGCGCGCCTCGAGCGCCCGGTGAATGTACACCACCACCGCGCGGAAGTCCGCCAGCGCCGTCGGCAGTTCGCCCTGCCTGACAATCCGGCTGCGCCACCCTTCTTCCTGTTCCAAGCGATCGGCCAGGACCCGCATCGCTGGAAACTCATCGGCCACGATCAACACCTGTTCGCCCGCTTTCGTCGCGAGCGCTGCCAGGAGCAAAGATGCGAACAGCCCGAGGGATTTCATGGCGACCAGTGTCGGCTGCGCTGCCGGCGCGATCAAGCCAGCCGTTTTGCCAGAGCCTCGAGATCATACACGCAACCACCCCAAGCACCACCGCCCGCTTGCTGCAGCAGCGCCCACAGCCGGGTGTCGTCGGGCAGAACGGGGTGCGGCTTCAAGTCACCGCGGGGCGGGCGCGCCGCCAGCACTGCCGCGCCTTCTGCGGGGGAAAACTTGCATCCGTCCGCGCCTACCAGATCCAGCGAGCCGTCCAGGCAATTCCGGTCAATGATGACCCGAAGGCGATCTCCGTCATGCACCTTGCCAATGGGCCCGCCGGCCAGTGCCTCCGGCCCCACGTGCCCGATACACGCGCCCGTGGAGACTCCCGAGAAGCGACCGTCGGTGATCAGCGTCACGCGATTGCCGAATGGCAGGTGCTTCAGGGCGATGGTGATCTGGGCCGTCTCCTCCATCCCGGTTCCGAGCGGTCCGATTCCCGCCAACACCATGATGTCCCCGGCTTGAATGCGTCCCTGCTTCAGCGCCTCCATCGCCGACCGCTCCGAAGTGAACACCTTGGCCACGCCCTCATGGCGAAAGACGCCATCGGCCCCGACGACCGCCGGATCAATTGCGGTGCTCTTGATCAGGGCCCCCTCGGGCGCAAGGTTGCCTCGGGGGAACGCCGCCGTGCTGGTAAGCCCGCGCTCGCGGGCACGGTCCGGCGACAGGATCACTTCGTCGGGATCCACGCCGTCCAGGCGGCGCAGCAGTTCGCGGAACCTTTGCCGCCGCTCCGAGTTCCGCCAGGCATCCAGCGCCTCGCCCAGCGAACAGCCGGCGGCCGTCAGCGCGTCGAGTTCGAGCAGCCCCAGATCCCGCAGGTGAAGCATCACCTCCGGCACGCCGCCCGCGAGAAACACTCTCACCGTCGGATGATGCACGGGTCCGTTGGGCAGCACATCCACCAAGCGCGGCACTGCGCGATTCACTTTCAGCCAGTCCTCCATCACCGGCCGTCGCAACCGGGCGGCGTGCGCGATGGCCGGGATGTGCAACAACAGGTTGGTCGAACCACCGAACGCCGCGTGAACGGCCATCGCATTCCGAAGGCTCGCCTCGGTCAAAATGTCCCGGCCCCGCATTCCGCGCGCGTCCAGGTCCATCAGGGCGGCGGCCGACCGCACGGCCAGATCCGTCCAGACCGGCTGCCCCGAGGGCGCGAGCGCGCTGTGCGGCAGGGCCAGCCCGAGCGCCTCGGCCACCACCTGCGAGGTCGCGGCGGTCCCGAGGAACTGGCAGCCACCGCCGGGTGAACCACAGGCGCGGCATCCCAATTCCGCCGCCTCCTCGAGCGTGATCAGCCCATGCGCGAACCGCGCGCCGAGCGTCTGCACTTTACCGGCGTCTTCACCGTGCTCCGCCGGCAGCGTCACGCCACCCGGTACCAGCATGCTCGGCAGGTCGCCGCACCCGGCCAGCGCCATCATCATCGCTGGCAGGCCTTTGTCGCAGGTGGCCACGCCGAGCACCCCGGCGCGCGTCGGCAACGACCGAATGAGCCGCCGAAAGACGATCGCGGCGTCGTTGCGGTAAGGGAGACTGTCAAACATGCCGGTGGTTCCCTGCGTGCGACCGTCACAGGGATCCGAGACGAAGCCGGCGAACGGGATGGCGCCACGCCGCTTGAACTCCCGCGCCGCCGCCTCGACGAGGAGACTGATCTCCCAGTGTCCGGTATGATATCCCAGCGCAACCGGTCGCCCGTCGGGTTCCCGCAGGCCTCCTTGGGTGCTGAGCACGAGGAACTGTTTTCGCCCCAGCTCCGCCGGGTTCCACCCCATGCCGGCGTTCTGGGTCAGTCCGAACAGATCGCCGCTGGGCCGGTTGCGGAGCATCTCCTCGGTCAGCGGCAGGGCGCCCACCGGACCGGGGGCCTTGGTGCGGACCTCGTACACGCTGTCCGGTGCGTCATCGAAAAGATTTCGGTTGCTTGGCATCGCGGCGTCAGCGTGGCACGCACCGGCCGAAACCGGAAGCCGCTCTTACCAGCGGGCTCACGCCGCTGCGGGACGACTTCTTCGCGCCGCGGGTGCCGCAATGTCCGGGGGCGCGGCGCGGTGCGGCGCGATTCTCCGGGCGAATCAAGGCCGGGCTGGAGCCGTGACCGTGGCTGCGGCTCGAAAATCGCTTGCGCCGCGGTTCCGCGGTCGCATACGGTGCGGCGCAGGTGGGAGCACCCATAGCTCAATTGGATAGAGCATCTGACTACGGATCAGAAGGTTTCAGGTTCAACTCCTGATGGGTGCGCCACTCAGCACCCGATCCCGCCAGCCATTCACTTCCCCGGAACGGTTTCGTCCAACCCAACACTCCCCAGATTCCAGCACGTTTTCGAGTAGCCCGCGGCGGGGCACGTCGAGCGACCGCGGCTTCGCACCCTGGCGGTCGCCAAACGCTTCCGGTCCTGCTGCGCCGCGGAAGACTGAACCGGGGATGTGCGACAGGTTCGGTATCCGCACGGACGCTTTTCGCCTGAACTGGCCGGGTCGGGTGTTCGCAAGCTGCCGCCGCGTGTGGCCGGGCTTGCCCGATCGCCCGCCCGCCCTAATCTCCCGCGCATGTTCCGACCGACGGATTTGTTTGACCTGACCCAGACTGAACATGCGGGGTTGTTTGACGGCTGCGAGTTCGCGTGGGATGCCCTCAAACGCCTCAAAGATCATCTCCTCCGGCATCTGCGGCCGGGACTGCGCAATCGCTGCGAGGGCGTCGCGTGGATCGGCGAACAGGTCTCGATCGGCGAGGGAACTGTGGTGGAAGATGGCGCCATGATTCAGGGGCCGGCGATCATCGGCCGAAACTGTCGCATCCGCCATAATGCCTACATCCGGGACAACGTGATCGTCGGTGATGATTGCGTGGTCGGGAACGCCTGCGAACTCAAGACCGCCGTCCTGTTCAACGGGGCGCAGGTGCCTCACTTCAATTACGTCGGCGACTCCATCCTCGGTTACAAGGCCCATCTCGGGGCGGGGGTCAAAATCTCCAACCTGAAAGTCGTCACCGGCAACGTGACGGTCGAAGTGGACGGCAAGCCATTCGACACCGGGCTGAGGAAGCTTGGCGCGCTGGTCGGCGACCACGCCGAGGTCGGCTGCAATGCGGTGCTCAATCCGGGAAGCATCGTGGGACGCGGGGCGTTAATTTACCCGAACGTGAGTTGGCGGGGGATCCTGCCAGCCAACATGATCGCCAAGAACCGAGCTCCGGTGGAGGTGGTCACCAAACGCCCGCGCGAGTCGGCCTGACTGCGGCTCGATGCCACCTCCGCGAACCTCGCGCCCCTTCATGAGTAACCCGCTGCCCCTGGCTGGCATCGAAATCGGCGGCACGAAGCTGCAAATCGTGCTGGGCGACGACAACGGCGGGATCAGCGAGCGGTTCCGCTTCGCGGTGGACCGTGCCGAGGGGGCGGCTGGGATTCGCCGCCATCTGGAGACTACCTTGCGCACGCGGGGATCCGCAATGAGCTGCCGGGCCGTCGGGGTTGGCTTTGGCGGCCCGGTGGATTGGCGCACCGGACAAATCCGGGTCTCGCACCACGTGGAAGGCTGGGCGGATTTCGAGTTGGGCCGATGGTTGGCCGACCTCACCGGCGCACCCGTCCGGGTGGATAACGACGCGAACGTCGCCGCGCTGGCTGAGGCCCGGTGCGGAGCGGGCCGCGGGTTCAACCCCGTGTTCTACGTCACCCTGGGGAGCGGGGTGGGAGGTGGCTTGGTCGTGGATGGACGCATTTACCACGGAGCCATGCCGGGAGAGGCGGAGATTGGACACGTTCGACTGGACCGATCAGGCGCGACGGTGGAATCCCGCTGCGCTGGGTGGGCGGTGGACCGCCGCATTCGCGAACAGATCACCCGCGAACCAAACGGGATTCTCGCGCAACTCATCGGGGACCAATCCGACGGTGAAGCCCGGCACCTCGGGGAGGCCCTGCGTCGGCATGATCACACCGCCATCGGCATCTTGGAGGACACCACCCACGACCTCGCGTTCGGCCTGTCCCACGCCGCTCACCTGCTGCATCCCGAAGCCATCGTCCTCGGGGGCGGATTGGCCTTGCTCGGGGAACCGCTACGCGCGGGCGTCGAAAAGGCGCTCCCGCGATATGTCATGGACGCTTTCCAGCCCGGCCCGCGCGTCCTTCTGGCGGCTCTGCGGGAGGATGCGGTTCCGGTGGGAGCGCTGCTGTTGGCCGCGGACGCAGGGGATCAGCCGGATCCGCGGCCGCACTAATTCTCGATTTGGCGTTCAGCGCCCGAATGGCCCACCCACCAACGCAGGGCCGCGTTACTTGACCTCCCGGACGGCGTTCTCGCTGCCGAATGGATTCGGCACCCGGACCGTGCATTCGGGATCATCCCGCCATTCGCCATCCACGAGGAAACGGTAGTGGTAGGTGCCGGGCGCGAGTTGGACCGAGGTAGTCCAGATCCCGCCGGCGCCCTTCTTCATCGCGACGGGATGTTCCTGCCAGTGAGTGAAATCTCCCACCAACATCACGCTGAGCGCGTCGGGCGCTTTGATGGAGAAGTGCTGAACCGTCTTGGTTTCTGGGGTCGCCATGATGTGTGAAGAGTTATCGGCATGCTGCGTCAGCCGACCGGCCGGCCACCCACCGGTCGCCAACCTGTGAAGTGTGACCGAACTGTGCCGCGCAGGCTGACGAGACACTAGTCCGCGCAACGAGGCCGCGCAAACGAACTTTCGGCAACGAATCGCCGATCCAAAGCCGCTCGGTACCCGACCCGCAACCGTTGCTCAATCCGACCCACCAGAATCCGGCAAGGCCCGCCCGCAGTGCGGGCAGAAACGCGCGCCGGGGGGGCATTCGTGCTGGCAGTCGGGACAGCCGCCCGCGCTCGCGGTTGTGCGGTGGTGAATGACGAGGTTGCGGATGTAGGGAATCCAGGTGAAGGCGTAGGCGAAAATGAATACCGAGTCGCGCTGGTAAAAGAGGGCGTAGGAAAACAGGAGCAGCGCGCCGGTGAGACTCAGCCACCAGAAGGCCGCTGGAATGACCACGCGCTTCTGCTTTTCGGTGGCGTACCACTGCACCAGGAATCGCGAGAAGAAGGTGACGTTGCCGAGCCAGCCCACCACCTTCCACGCATGCCATTCGATGCCCAGGAAGTTCCCGTTGTGCCACAGCAGGTTTTGCAGCCAGTCCATGCCGGGCATTTAGGCTGCCTCCTTTTGACCAGACAACGAAAAGCTGCTGCCGACCGAGCGGCGAATACTCACCTGCCGGTGAAGCGATCCCGATGGAATTCTGCTGAAATCCGATGGTCGGGTCTGGCATACCGCTCGGGTGACGAAGAAGTTGCCACCTTCCAACCACGCCCACCTCGCGGCGCCCACCGGGCTGCGAGCGAAGCTCATTCCAGGAGCGCGCGGGGTTCGGCAGCAATTCGATGTGCTCGGGCTGGGCTGCGTCGCCGTGGATGACCTGTTGTTCATTCGTGAGTTTCCCGCACCCGATTCCAAGCAGCAGGTTTTGCGTCGCGAGCGGCATTGCGGCGGGCTGACCGCCACCGCGTTGGTGGCGGCGAGCCGACTCGGTGCCTGCGCCGCTTACGCGGGAGCGCTTGGCGACGATCCAGAGTCGCGGTTCGTGCTGGACACCTTGGCCGGCGAGGGAGTTTGCGTTGACCACGTCGTTCACCGCCACGATGTACGCCCAGTACGGTCAGTCATTCTTGTCGAAGAAGGTATCGGTTCCCGCACCATCCTGTACGACGTCACCGGCGCGCTGGGCGCAGACCCGCGGCGACCAGCGAGGGACGTCATCCTGTCCGCCCGCGTTCTCCTGGTGGACCGGTGGGGTTTGCCGGGGATGATTCGCGCCGCGCAGTTGGCGCGCCGGCACGGGATTCCGGTGGTGGCGGACTTGGAGACCTTCGATCTGCCCCGGTTCGAGGAGTTGCTGGCGTTGTCCGATCACTTGATCGTCTCCGAGAACTTCGCCCGGCAGTTCACCGGCGCGCGTTCAGCCGCCGAAGGAGTGTCGCGACTCTGGCATGACGACCGCGCGGTGGTGGTCGTGACCGGCGGCGCTCAAGGGTGCTGGTGGCGGGACGGCCAATGTCGCGAACCGCGGCACCTGCCGGCCTTCCCGGTGAAGGCGGTGGACACCACCGGCTGCGGCGACGTTTTCCATGGAGCTTATGCGGCCGGGTTGGCGCTGGGTCTGCCGGTTCAGGAATGCCTGCGTCTTGCGTCCGCCACCGCCGCTCTCAAAGCCACCCGGCCCGGCGGTCAGGCGGGAATCCCGTATTGGCAGACGGTGCGGCGGTTTCTGGCGCGTGCAAGGGAGACGACGGAGCCGGACGCGAATCAGGGTTTGACGTGATTTCCGCGGCCGGCAGTTTGGCCGGCGGCCATGCTGACCACCTTCGAACTGTCCGTTCGTTTTTTCCTGCAGCTCGCCTTCATCCTCGGCGTGTGCCGGTTGTGCGGCTGGCTGGCCCGCCTGATTCACCAACCGCAAGTGGTGGGTGAGATGATTGCCGGCGTGGTCATGGGGCCCTCCCTCCTGGGTCTGCTGTTCCCCGAGACGCAAGCATGGCTTTTTCCGGAGCAATCCAAAGCCATTCTCTTCGCGGTCAGCCAGGTCGGCCTCGCGCTGTACATGTTCCTCGTTGGCGTGGAACTCCGGTCCGAACTGCTGCGGGCGCGGGCGCGCAGCGCGGTCGCCGTCTCCGTCGCCGGAATGGTCACGCCGTTCCTGCTGGGCGCAGCCATCGGCCTGTGGCTGATCCGCGAGCCGGGGATGTTTGGACCGAAGGTGGACCCGTTCGAGGCAGGTTTGTTTGTGGGGGCGGCGATGGCCATCACGGCGTTCCCCATGCTGGCCCGGATCATTTACGAGCGCGGTTTGACGGGCACGTCGCTGGGCACGTTGGCCCTGGCAGCCGGGGCGATAGACGATGGCGCGGCGTGGTGTGTGCTGGCGGTGGTGGTGGCGAGCCTCGATCACAACTGGATCGTCGCCGCCAAGGCGATCGGTGGCGGGGCGGCTTACGCGCTGGTGGTGTTGACCGTTGGGCGGAAGTTGCTGGCGCCGCTGGGTGCCCGCGCGGAAGCAGACGGTACCATCCGGGAGCCCATGTTGGTCTTCGTGCTGGGGCTGGTCATGCTGGGTGCGTGGTACACGGACGTCATCGGGATCTACGCCGTCTTTGGGGCGTTCATTCTCGGCGTGGCGATGCCGAAGGGCTTCTTCGCGCAGGATCTGCAGCGGAAGATCGAACCGCTCACGGTCGCGCTCTTGCTGCCCCTGTTTTTCACCTACTCGGGTCTGAACACCCGTCTCGATCTCGTGGACACGCCGCAGCTTTGGCTGGTGGCGTTGGCGGTGCTGGCAGCGGCCTGTCTCGGTAAGGGCGGCGCTTGCTGGGCCGCCGCGCGGTGGCACGGTGAGGACAATCGCTCCGCACTGGCCATCGGAGCGCTCATGAATGCGCGCGGCCTGATGGAACTGATTATCCTCAATATTGGCCTCCAGCGCGGCATCATCTCGACCACGTTCTTCTCCATCATGGTGGTGATGGCGATCGCAACCACCTTGATGGCCGCGCCGTTGTTTGAATGGGTGTACGGCCGCCACGCCCGCCGACAGGGCCTCCTCGGACGCGAGCAACTGGATTGAGCCGGCTGCCCGGACCGAAATTCGGGCTCCCTGCCCCGTCGCCGTTTCGGCCGTGGAGCGAGGCGCGTGGGGCTGGGCGCTCGACTCACTGCGACCGCCGGGCCGCTCCCAGGCGGAGGCAGCCCGGCCCGGGTTGGATTACGCCGCCAGGCTGAGCGTTGCCTTCAAGTCCTCCTCAGCCGTCTTGATCGGCATGAGATTGAATTTCTCAACCAGGACCTTGAGCACGTTCGGCGACACGAACGCCGGCAGCGTCGGTCCCAACCGGATGTT
>CALJWR010000205.1 GCA_937976685.1 uncultured Verrucomicrobiae bacterium | reverse complement strand
AAGATTGACGCCCTTGCCCCCAGCGGCCTCATCCTTTCCGGCGGGCCGTCCAGCGTGTACGAGCCGGAGGCGCCGCTGCCCGATCCGGCCATCTTCAACCTCGACATTCCGATTCTCGGCATCTGCTACGGGGTGCAGTTGCTGGGTCACTTCCTCGGTGGGAAGGTGGAGCCGGGCCAGCAGCGGGAGTATGGCAAGGGCACCTTGACCGTGCGCGACCCGGCCTGCGTTCTGTTTCGCAAACTGCCCGCGCAACTGCAGGTCTGGAATTCCCACGGGGACAAGCTAACCCGCCTGCCGAAGGGCTTTCGTCCGGTGGCGACCAGCGACAATGCGCCGTTTGCCGCGATCGAGCACCGCGCCCGGAGGTTTTTCGGCCTGCAGTTTCACCCGGAAGTCGCCCACACGCCGCGGGGGAAGGAGATCCTATCAAATTTCGTCCACGAAGTCTGCGGCTGCGGCCGGGACTGGACGATGCGGCATTACGTGGACCAGGCGGTCGAGGAGATCCGCGCCCGGGTCGGCAAGGAGCACGTGATCCTCGGCTTGAGCGGGGGCGTGGACTCGAGCGTGGCGGCCGCGCTGATTCACAAGGCCATCGGCAGCCAGCTCACCGCGATTTTCGTGAACAACGGCCTGCTCCGTGCCCGCGAGCCGGAGGTCGTGCGCGAGGTGTTCGGGCGGAATTTCCACGTGAAGCTCCAGTACGAGGACGCCACCCGGCTCTTCCTCAGCCGGCTCAAAGGCGTCGTCGAACCGGAGAAGAAGCGCAAGATCATCGGGCGGACGTTCATCGAGGTGTTCGAGGCCGCCACCAAGCGGGCGGGCAAGGCGCGGTTTCTCGCCCAAGGGACGCTTTACCCGGATGTGATCGAGTCCGTGCCCATCGCGGGCAATCCCGCCGCGCTGATCAAGAGCCACCACAACGTGGGCGGGCTGCCCAAACGGATGAAGTTCGAACTCGTCGAACCCCTGCGCTGCCTGTTCAAGGACGAAGTGCGTCAACTCGGCAAGGAACTCGGGCTGCCGGATGAAATCGTCTGGCGGCAGCCATTCCCCGGCCCGGGTCTGGCCGTCCGCTGCCTCGGCGAAGTCACCGCCGAAAAGCTCAAGGTGCTGCGCCGCGCGGACGCCATCGTTGTCGAGGAGATGAAGGCGTGCGGGTTGTACTACAAGACCTGGCAGACGTTTGCCGTCCTGCTGCCCGTGCGCAGCGTGGGTGTGCAGGGCGACGAGCGCACCTACGACTGGACCCTGGCGATCCGTGCGGTCGAATCGCAGGACGGCATGACGGCGGACTGGGTGAAGCTGCCCTACGAGCTGCTGGAGAAAATCTCCCTGCGGATCACCAACGAGGTGAAGGGACTCAACCGCGTCGTCTTCGATCTGACCAGCAAGCCGCCCGGCACCATCGAGTGGGAGTGAACCACTGGCAAGGCGCTCGAACGGGTCAGAGCACCACGGTCTTGCCCGGCTGCGCCACCGGGTAACGGCCGTCCGGCCCCGGTTGGATCGGCGGTGGGGCGTCGAGACTGGTCAGATGGTCGAGGTCGGAGGCTAGTTCGAGATTCGAAGCCAGTGCCTCGTCCCAGGTGATCTCCTTGCCCGATTCACAGGCCATCCGGCCCATGATGGCGGCAAAGCACGACTTCGCGCTCCGCTCGACTTCGTTGTAGGGCCGGTCGTTGCGGATCGCATCGAAAAACAGATCATGCTCGTACTGGTACTGGTCGTACGGCTCGCCTCGATAGCGCCAGAGGAGATGCTCCGCGTTCTGCTGATGGCCCTTGTACAGCCGGGGATTGGGAATGCCCTCGCCCAGCACGCCACACCCCTTGGTTCCCTGGACTACGTTGCCGAAAAAGTCGTAGCAGTTGGCGATGTGCCGCCCCTGCGCGGCCATGCGGGTTCCATCGGGGAAGGTGTACTCCGCGAAGTAATGGTCGAAGAGCTGGTCGTTGTCGGTCCGCACCTGCCGGCCGCCCATGCCCTGGACGGAGACCGGCCAGGCGTTCTTGACCCAGCAGCACACGTCAATGTTGTGGATCAACCAGTCCACGATGAAGCTGCCGTTGAGCCACGTGAAGTTGCTGTAGTTGGTGATCTGGTGGGCGAGTTCGCTCTGGCCCGGCTGCTTGGGCGCGTAACCCACCGGCCCGTGCATCCGGTACGCCCAGGCGGTGATTACCTCACCGATGGCGCCGTCATGAATCTGCTGGACCGCCTGCTCGAGCGCCTTCGAGTGCCGGCTCATCAGGCCGGTCGCGATCTTGAGGTTTTTCGCCGACGCCGCTTCGCCCGCCTTCAAGATCCGGCGCGTGCCGGGCGCATCCACGGCAAAGGACTTCTCGATGAACGCATTCACCCCGCGCTGCACCGCGTACTCGAAGTGAATCGGTCGAAACGCCGGCGCGGTCGCCAGGATCACGACGTCGCCCTTGTCCAGGGAATCAATTGCCTGTTTGTAAGCCTGTAATCCCACGAACTGCCGCTCCTTGGGGACGGCGACCTGCTCCTTGAACCGCGGCTGCAACTGATTGAGCGTGCCCTGCACCTTGTAGTCGAACACATCCGCCAGGGCCCAGAGTTGGGTCGGGCCGCGGGTCGAAAGCGCCTGGCCAGCGGCGCCGGTGCCGCGTCCGCCGCAGCCCACCAGCGCGATCTTGATGGTGTTGTTTTCCGCGGTGTAGCCGGGGCGGCTCAAGGCGCCAACGGCCGCGGTGGCCGCGACGGTCCGGGCAGTGGTGCGCAGAAACTCCCGGCGGGAGGTCGGGCGGGATGAGGATAAGGTGTTCATGCTGAAGCGGGCTCTCATGTGGGCGAATCGTATGCGCCGGACGCACCGTTGCCAGCGCGAATTCAAGCGAAGCAGGGCGCACGGAAGCGTAGCGGCAGGCCTTGAGCCGCGACGGGGACGGTCCGCTGGCCGCGATCAACCCGGCGGAAACCGGGTCACGTCGTCGTGGGGCTTCAGCTCGGCAATCTCCCGCATAAGGTGGTCGGCGACTTCCTGGTAGATTTGCTTGAGGCGCGCTTTGCTGCAGGTGGCGGCTTCAGCCCGCTCTCGCGCGAAGGCGAGCGGCTGGCCGTATTTGATCGCGACGCGCCGCGGCCGCGGGAAACGGTGATGGCGGCCAAAGGCCTCGTAAGTGCCAAAAACCCGCACCGGCACCACCGGGCAGGTGGACTTGATCACGGTCAGGCCGACGCCGGAGCGCGCCGGTTGCAAACGGCCGTCGCGGGTCCGCGTGCCTTCGGGAAAGAGGAGAATGGCGCCGCCTTTGAGCAGTCGGTCGAGGATCGCCTTCAGCCCGGCTGCTCCCGCGCCGTCACGATCCACGGGCACCACCTCCCACGAGCGCAGCAGCGCGCCGAGGATCGGGTTGTTGAACAGCGTGTCGCGGGCGAGGAAGTTGATCTGGCGCCGGACACCCGCTCCGATCAGCGGCGGATCAATAAAGCTCGCGTGGTTGGCGGCCAGCACCACCGGCCCGGTGGCGGGCACCCGGTCGGCGCCGTAGAAGCGGCAGCGGAAATACGTGCGGAACAGAGCGTTGAACGCCAGCCAGCCGAGACGGTAGCTCAACTTCATCGGTGGATGTGCCACCGCGTCAGCCACGGGCGGCCAGCCGACGCCGGATTTCGCCCAGGATGAACTCGCTGGTCTGCTTCGGCGTCTGGCCCGAGTTGTTCACGACGACGGCGCCCAAGGGGATCATCAGCGGAGCCGCCTTGCGTTCACTGTCCCGCTTGTCGCGCTTCGCCAGGTCCTCGGAGATGCCGTCCGCTTCGCGGCGGCGCGTGCGTTCCTCGAGGGAGGCGTCGAGGTAGAACTTGAAGTCGGTCTCCGGGAAGACGTTGGTGCCGATGTCGCGGCCTTCCATCACCAGGTTGCCGAACTGCGTGCAGGATTGTTGCCGGCGCACCATCCATTCCCGGACCTTGGGAATCGCGGAAACGTGCGGCACGGCCGCGCTGGTCTCCGCCGTCCGAATCTCCTTTGCGGGATAATATCCGTCCACCAGCAGTTGGACCTCCCCGTCCACGCAGATGAGCCGTGTTTTCCAGCGGCGAAGCACGGCCGTGACGGCCTTCGGGTCATGGACGTCCACGCCGGATCGCAGGCAATGCCAGGCGAGCGTGCGGTACATCGCGCCGGTGTCCACGTACACGTAACCCAGAGCCTTGGCGACGAGCTTTGCGTTGGTGCTTTTGCCGCTGGCGCTGGTGCCGTCAATGGCGATAACCATCGGTCGTTTCATCAAGTCAGACGAGTCACCGTTGTGATCTTGTCGGCGCGCCCCGGAAGGGCAGGGGAGTGACCAGTTCTCGCACCTTCCAGCGGCCAGGATCCTCGAAGCGCGCTCATTCCGCGACGAGGTCCTCAAACGCCAGCCGTCGCCCCGCGGGCAGTCCAAGGATGGTTATGCCCAGACCGGTTGGCGGCGGTGCGGCGAGCTTCTGGAAAAAGTTGGGAAAGGTCTTCTTCACGCACGCCGGATTCTTGAGGCGCACGCCCGGCACCTTCAACGCCAGAGTCGCGAAGCACATCGCCATCCGATGATCGTGATAAGTCTCCACCGCGGCTCCGTGCAGCCGGTCCGCCGATGGAAACACGGTCAGCGTGTCGCCGTCCTCACGGACGTCGGCGCCACACCGCGTCAACTCCGTTCGCAGCGCCGCGACCCGCTCGCATTCCTGAACGCGCAGCCGGCCGAGGTCGGTGAACCAAACCGGCCGGCCGGCAAACGGTGCCAGCACCAACGCCGTCATGATGCTGTCGCCGAGATCGCTGCGGCGGGAAACCTCCGGCGGCAACGGCAGGAAGCGCGGGAAACGCTCGTCCACCTGCCAGCCGGAGGTTGGCCAGTGAACGACGCGGATCAGCGCCGAGCCTTGGGGATCCGCTGCGGTGTCACCGCGCACGCCGCAGGCCGGGAACTCTTCAGAGCCTTCTGAATTCAGCAGCCAGTTCGCGCCCCAAAAATAACTGCCGCTCGACGCGTCGGGTTCGACCTGAAACTCACCCCCGCCGGTTGGGAAGACCCCGACCATACGGCGCGTCATGTCCACGTAGGGCATTTCTTCCTCGTTCGCACCGCTGACTGCGACGTGCCAGCCGGCCGCCGGCGCCGTGAGGAGCAGCGCCGAGGCGAACTGGGAGCTCTCGGTCACGCTGACGGTGCAAGCCCCCTGGCGAGGGCCGGCCCCATGCACCACCGCGGGCAGGCGATCGTTGTCGGCGTCCACCCGATAGCCGAGCTGGCGCAGGGCGGCGAAGAGGGCCGCTTGCGGTCGTTCCCGCATCCGGGGAACTCCATCCAGGCGGTAACTGCCCCGGCCGAGGCAAACCAACGCCGCCGCGAACCGGGCGGCCGTACCCGCGTTGCCCACGAACAGCTCAAGCGGAGTGTCGCCACCGGCGAGGGGGATGATGCCCCCCCGACCTTCAACCTCGATGGTCCGGTTCGCCGCTTCGGCGGGATCGGGCCCAACGGCCACGGAAAAGCCGAGCCGCCGGAGGCAGTCCACCATGACCTGGGTGTCCTCGCTCCATAAAGCCCCGCGGAGCGTGGTCCGGCCGCGGGCCAGCGCCGCCAGAATCAGCGCGCGGTTCGTGATGCTCTTGGAACCGGGGACCGTCACGACGGCGCGAGGTGGCAGGCGTGGGGGAACGATTTCAATGAGGTGCGGGAGTGGCATGAATTCGCGTGCTTCCTACTCGGCCGGATGGTTCTTCCGGAGGTTGATCCAGCCGTCACGCCGACGCTTGCCGTCTTCGAGCCACTGCGCAATGGCCGGGGCGTCGCCCCGCTCGATCGCCGTGCAAACGCCCTCCAGTTTCCCCAGGAACTCGTGGAGCGCCGCGGCGATGGGAACGCGATTGGCCAGCAGGATGTCCCGCCACATCTCCGGAGAGCCCGAGGCAATCCGGGTGCTATCCCGGAAACCGCCGGCGCAGAGCTGCACCTGCTCCGGCGGCAGGGCCTCATCGAGCACGTGGTTGACCAGGGCGGTGGCCAGCACCTGAGGCAGGTGACTGGACCGTGCCACCAATTCGTCGTGTCTCCCGGGCGTGAGGTGCAGCACCCGCGCCCCCACGCCCTGCCACAGCGCCTCAACGCGCGACACGGCTTCGCGTCGCGCGGTGGCGGAGGGAGTGACAACACAAACAGCGCCGTCGAAAAGGTCCGGTCGGGCATGGGCGACACCCATTTTTTCCGCCCCGGCCATCGGGTGACTGCCGACGAAGAATGCCCCTGCAGCGCCGAGCAGGGGTTCCACCTCCGCCACCACGCCGGCCTTCACGCTGCCCACATCCGTGACGACCGCGTCACGGGACAGCAGCGGGGCGAGGCGTGCCGACAATTCCCGCATCTGGCCGATGGGCGTGCAGAGCACCACGAGATCCGCGTCGCGCGCGGCGACTGCCAGGTCCAGCGTCGCGACATCCACCGCGCCGGCTTTCAGGCATTCGGCCCGGCTCGCTTCGCGCCGGACAAAGCCGGCCACCTCGCCGGCCAGACGACGCTGACGGGCGGCAAGTCCCAGCGAGCCTCCCAGGAGGCCCACGCCGATCAATGCGAGCTTGCGGCACAACACGGGGTCGAAGTGTGGAAAGCGGGCAAAGGCACTTGCAAGCGGCAAGTCCGGCGCCAGCAGTCGCGTTCCATGTTCTCCCGGTTGAAGGGCGATTTCGTTACCGCCGGTCCTGGCTGGCTAGCGGGCGGGATAGACGTAATTGGCGCCGAGTCCCAGCGGCAGTCCCAGTCCCCAGAAAACGAGGAGGAAGATCGTCCAGGTCAGCAGAAATCCGAGGGAGTACGGCAGCATCACCGAGATGAGCGTCCCAATACCCGTGCCGCGGTGGTACTTCTGCGTGAACGTCACGATCAGCGGGAAGTACGGCATCAGCGGCGTGATGATGTTGGTCGTCGAGTCGCCGATGCGGTACGCGGCCTGGGTCAGTTCAGGCGCGATGCCCAACTGCATGAGCATGGGCACGAAGATCGGCGCCAGCAGCGTCCACTTGGCCGACGCCGAGCCCATGACGAGGTTGACGGCACCGCAGACGACGACCAGGCCGCAGATGGTTACGCCGCTGGGGAGGCCGAGGCTGCTCAACGCGTTGGCGCCGCTCACCGCCACCAGTCGGCCAAGGTTCGAGGTGTTGAAAGCGTAAATGAACATTGCCGCGCAAAACGCCATCACCATGTAGTAGCCCATCGTGTTCATCGTCTTGGCCATCGCCTGCACGACGTCGCGGTGGTTCTTGAACGTGCCGCTGACGTAGCCGTACGCGATGCCCGGCGTCAGAAAGAGCAGCAGGATGATCGGGACGATGGATTCCATCAGGGGCGCTCCGCGCGCGGTCAGATGCCCCGCCGCGTCGCGGAACGGCGACGTCGCCGGCCAGCAGACCAGCACGAGCACCAGCAAGCCCGCCGCCATCGTGGCCACGCCGGCGACCAACGCCCGCGCCTCGCGCGGCGAAAGCTCCTCCATCTTGGGCATCTCATTGGGGTCGCCGTCCACCGGCACCCGCCGCAAGCGGGGTTCCACCACCTTGTCCGTGATGAACCAGCCCACGAGGACGATCAGCACCGCCGAGCTGATGGTGAACCAGTAATTGCACAACGGACTGACCCGGTAGGTCGGGTCCACGATGCGCGCGCCCGTCTCGGTGAGCCCGGCGAGGATCGTATCCAGCGCAGTTGGGAGGTAATTAGCGCAAAAGCCTCCCGACACCGCCGCGAAGGCCGCTGCGATGCCGGCGATGGGGTGCCGGCCGGCCGCGTAGAAAATGACGCCCCCCAGCGGGATCACCAGCACGTAGCCCGCGTCCACGGCCACCAAGCTCAACAGGCCGACGGCGATGGTCATGGGCGTCAGCAGCCGGCGCGGCGTGAAGGCCAGCAGCCGCTTGAGCGCGGCGCTGATGAAGCCGGACTTGTCCGCCACGCCCAGGCCGAGCATCGCCACGAGCACCACGCCCAACGGGGGAAAGCCGACAAACTCCCGCACCATGCGGGTCAGCCAGGTGACCAGCGCGGCGCCCGAAAGCTGGTTCTGCACCTCGAGCACATCCTTGCCGCCGCCGGCCTTCGGCACCTCGACCTGGGTTCCAGCGAGCAGCCACGAGCCGATCCACGTCAGGGCGAGGGCCAGCAAAAACAGCACCGCCGGGTCGGGCAGCTTGTTTCCCAGCCGCTCGATGATGTCCAAGGCGTGGTCGAAGACCGGCCGCTTGGCCGGCGAGGAAGCTTGGTTGGTCACGGTGTAATGGTTTCAGGTTCGGTTGTTTGGCGTCGCGTCCAGCCGGTGTCACGAGGCCAGGGGCCGCACGGGCGGAAGGTGTTCGTGCGGGAGGACCACGTCAATTCACACTGATCCTCGGCCCGAATGAACTCAACGTGCGATCCCGCTGATGCAGCAGGAGCGCGGCCTTATCGCCGCATAACCCGCCACGTCTCGAGGAAGACCGCCGCGAGGATGATGCCGCCGCCCACCAGCGTCCGCGCGGCGGGGATTTCGCCCAGCAGAATGGCGGCGGAAATGGCGCCGTAGATCGGCAGCAGGGTGGCGATGATCCCCACGCTGCGAGCTTTGATGTGTTGCAGGCTGCGGGTGTAAAGCGTGTGCGGCAACGCGGTGAAAAAAACGCCCAGCAGCAGCAGTTGCCCCGCCGAACGCGGCGTCACGGGATCGCCGAGCAGCAGCGCCACCGGCAGTAGCGCTGCCGCGCTGGCAGCCAGTTGGTAGAACGTCACCTTGGTGCCGTTGTGGCGGGTCACAATACCGCGGGTCAGGAGATTGCGCGCCGCAAAGCACGCGGCCGAAAGGACGCCGAAGAGCACGCCGCGGGTGACGTGACTGGCGAGGGAGAAATCCGGCACCAGGACCGCCATGCCCACCAGCACCAGGACCGCCAACGCCACATCCAGGGCGCGAAGCCGCTCCTTGAACAGCAACGGCTCCGCGAGCGCCGTCATTACCGGATAGGTGTGGAGAGAGAGGATGCCGATGGCGACGGTTGAGACTTTGATGGCTTGGAAATATGTCACCCAATGGGCGGCCATCGCCACGCCCCCCGCCATCAGAAGCCAGAAGTCGCGTCGCCCGCCCGTGGCCAGCCCGCCACCTTGCCAGCGCAGAACGATCCAGAGCGCGCCGGCGGCGACGACTGACCGCAGCGCCGTGATTTGGAAGGCGGGCAGGGCAATCCACTTCGCAAAGAGGGCCGTGCCGGCCCAGAGGAGGACGGCGGCGTTTAGTTCAAGGAGGCTTTTTTGCGGCGCGGTCATTTGGCGCGGCGTTCACACGCGCGCTGGCGGGACAGTCCTGAAATTCCCGCCGGCGATGCAAGCGCGAGATGCGCCGCCCAGTCCGGCCCGGCGTCGACCGCTGAGACCGACGGTCGTCACTCCTGTCTGACCATGCGCAGGCCGAACAAGCCCCCGGCGAGGTGGCCCGGGTGCGCCTGGAAGCGGACTTCCACGCGGGTCTTGCCGTGTGTCAGGTCGGCGGGGATGGGGTAGGTCTCGTCGAAGAACCGTCCCGGGCGATTGTTGGCAAGCGTCTGGGTGGCGATCCGCTGTGCGTCCACGAGGATGTCGAAGGTGCGGTTGCCGCCGTCGCTGCCCCACCAGGTGCAAAGCAGGGCAACGGGCCGGTCGGGCGGGACATTCATCTGGTAGCTGAACCAGCCGTCGGCATGGCGCCACCGCCGGTCCAGATGCGTGCCCGCGACGGTGTCATGGCCCGTGAGGGCGTGGTCGCGCTCAGACTGGGCTTCGCCGATGCGCACGAGGTCGGTGGTGAGCCTTTCGAGGGCCTGCCGACGGGCTTCCTCGGCGGCGCGCTCGGCGGCGGCTTGCGCAAACTCAGCCGGCGTCATCACGCGCCAGTACACGGCGTGGCGCTGATGATGCAGGCGGTAGAAGGGAATCAGCCGGACGTCGTTTGGCCGGCCCAGACCGCGCGTTTCAAAGGCAAGCGAGTCGTTCTGGGCACGGGCCCAGTCGCGGAGCATCAGGATGGCCTCGCCGAGGACACCGGCCGAACCGCGAAAGTGCGCTGAACCGCGCGGCTGGTTGTCTCGGGTCCACCATTCGTAAAAGTCGCCATGCCGGGCCACGCGGGCGACCATCGGCTTGAGTTCGTGGTAGGCGTCTGCGATCAGCCCGTGGCGAATGAGCTGTTGGATCATGCGCCCGCCGAACCAGCACCAGTCGCCGCCGTTTTGATAGGACCACGCCGTCAGGGCGGGATTCTTGAACAAACCGTCCGGGTACGGCGGGTAAAGCGTGAGCCCGATGGACGACGCGCCGGCCGCACGGACGTTTTCCCGCATTCGCGCCAGGGAGCGCTTGATTTCCCTGAGGGAAAGCAGCCCGGCCTCCACGGCCACGGCGGTGCCGCCGTGGTAGTAGATCGCGCGCTCGTCGAAATCGGCTGGGAACGGCGAGCCTGCGAGGTAAAGGTGCGGAATGAACTGGCCGCGGCGGGCATCCCAGAGGTGCTGGCGCACGCTCGCCCGGAGGTCGTCGTGAATCCGCTGCCAGCGGGTGCGTTCGGCGGGATCATCAGTGGCGAGAGTCAGGAAGTCCTGGATCGCGATCAGGAGCATGGCGTTGTCGTACACGTCGAGCGCGCGGTGCGAGCTGGCGTCGAACTCGACGCCCCATTCGTGCTCGGGTTGCACGTCGCCCCAATCCACCGTGGTTGCGCCCCAGATCAGACCGTGGCCCGGATCGAAGCGGTGGCCGAAAAGGTATTCCAGCGCCCGTCGAAGCCGCGCCCGCACGGTTTGGCCGCCGATGGTCTCGTCGAGGATTGTCCGGTCACCGGTGGCGTCCACATAGCGGCGGACGGCCTGGATCAGGGAGGTTTCCTGGTCCGTCTCGACGGTGTTCTTGTGGGCCAGGAACTGGGGGGTGCACTCGGACCGGCGGTACTGGTAGCCGGCGGTGGCCTTGGCGACTGGGATGAATCCGTCCGGAATGTCGCCCTCGGGGCCTTGGAATTGGAAGAAGGTCAGCAGGTTCGAGCGGATGACGTCGCGCGGAACGAACCGCAGGGCCATCGTGAGGAAGGTGTTCAGGTCGCGGATCCACACCTCACCATAGCCGGAACCGGCCGTGAGGCCCGCGCCCAGGAGCGTCCGCGCGCGATCGAGGGCGAAGTCGAAGTCTGCGTCGGCAAGGATCCGCTCGGCGAGGGCGCGTTCTGCCTTGGAGGCGCGGGACTTCGCGGGTCGCACTTGTTTGAGCCAGTCCCCGGCGGCGGTCACGAACACCGGCACCTCGGGAGTCGGGACGTGGTTGTGGTCCAATTGCCCTTGGACATAGGGCAGCGGCATGTCCGCCCGGCCCAACTCGCCGGCGAGCACGACCGGGCCGTACAGCAACGCGACCACATTCGGGTCTTCGGGCAGCGCCTCCGTGCGGAGCGCCATCGGGAGCCGGACTTCGATCGCGTCACCGTCGCGCCACTCGCGGCGGAGCGTCAGGTAACCGCCCGGTTGCGCGTTCAGCGGCTGGCGGATGCCATTGATGGCGACAGTGGCCCTGGGTCCGGCCCAGGACGGATAGCGGATCCGGAGACTGAGCCTCTTCGGCGACTCCAACCGCAGGCGCAACCGAGTCCTGTCTTCTTCGGGGAATTGAGTCTCCTGCCGCAGGGTGAGACCGAATGCCGGGGCCTTCAGTTCCGACGGAATGAAGAGGTTCACGTACAGCGTGTCGTTTCCGTCGTGGGCGTAGCTGGCGGTCGCGAAACGGCCGGGGTTTTCCATGCCGGTGCCGACGCAGCACCAAAATGAGTCGTGAGGCAGCGAGTAGGTCTTGAAGTGACCCGGCTTGAGGGCCATCAGGTACACGTACATGCCGCTGTCCGGTTCGAGGGAGGCCAGGATGTGGTTGAACAAGGCGCGCTCGTAGAAATCCATAACCTCGCCCGACGGGTCCCAGCTCCAGACATGCCCCGTCAGCTTGAGCATGTTGTAGGTGTTGCAGGTTTCAGCGGTCTCCGCGGTGAGATGTTTCGAGAATTCCTCCGGTGGAAAGAAGTGCTCGCGGTCGCTGTGGCCTCCGATGACATACGAGCGATGGCGGGCCACGCGCTCCCAGAAAAAGCGCGCGATGTCGCGATAGCGCGACTCCCCCGTGACCGCGTATTCGCGGGCTGCGCCGATCACCTTGGGAACTTGCGTGTTGGCGTGGAAACCATTCAACCGGTCCTCGCCGCGAGCGAGGGGATCGAACATCCGGGCATGGTCGAAGGCTTGGGCGAGCCGCAGGTGGTCGGGGTTGCCGGTCACAGCGTAGAGGTTGGCGAGCACTTCGTTCATCCCGCCGAATTCCACGTCTAATGAGGCCTGCATCTGCGCTGCGGGCAGGCGGTCCACCCGCAGCTTCACCCAGGCGGCTTGCTGGAGCAGGACCTCGAGTGCCCCGGCGCTGCCGCAGAGCTGATGCACATCGAGGAGACCGGCCATGATCTTGTGCAACGTGTACCAGGGCGCCCACACGGGCTGCCGGTTTTCGACGCGCTCGATGAAGGACTCGGGAAACGCCGAGAGATACCCCGCGTTGAAGCCGGCGGCCGGCGCGGCGGCCTGACACTTGGCCAGTTCGCGCAGGATGGTCTCGGCGCGATTCTTGAAACGCTCGTCGCCGGTGGCGGCGTAGGCGAGGGCCAGGGCGGTGAGGTAATGGCCCAGGGTGTGGCCGCGCAGTTCAACTTGGGGTGCCTCCCAACCGCCGTAGGGCGAAGCCGTCGAGGGCAAACCCACATTGATCCGAAACGTGTGCAGCAGGCGGTCCGGTTCGAGGCTCAGGAGGTAGCGTTCGTTGCGCTGCTGCGCTTCGAGAAACGGCCCCGCCAGAAGCCGAACCGCGCCGGGTGGAAACGGTTGTGCCGGCGGGGTGATCGCGGCGGCGCCGACTGCACCCGGGACCGCCAGCGCGGCGATCCAGAAACCGGCGAATTCAACAACCCACGATCCGAAACGGCGAAGGAGGAAGACCGAAGGCAGGGCAGGGGAGGAGGCGGTCGTCATGTGATCGTTGTCCGGCAGAGGCAGGGGCGGAGCAAGGAAAATGGGGCTGGACACGCCCGTCCAGAACGGATGGTGGTGGGAGAAGGATTCGAACCTTCGTAGGGCGAGGCCCGACAGATTTACAGTCTGTTCCGATTGACCGCTCCGGCATCCCACCGACGCCATCCGAGTCCAACGAATGAAGCCGGACCGAACTGGCCGCAGCCCCGAGGGGCGCTCGTTGCTGCGATCGCTGTGGGGAACGCGTCCATCCGGGTCTTGATGTGTTGCCGTCCACCCGCAGCGACGCCGAGTATGCCCGCGGTGGCGGATGGGGCAAGACGATTCAGGCGGAGCGCCGGGAAAACCCCAATCATTACGATGTGAATGGGCTTGACGGTTTGAGCGGGCGAATGGACGTGCGGGGAGGTCGAAACCCGCAACGGGCTGCGTTCGCGGGGGACAACCGACGCCGTTGTCGGCCTCGGGACAGCGTTGTTTCG
>CALJWR010000204.1 GCA_937976685.1 uncultured Verrucomicrobiae bacterium | reverse complement strand
GCAACCACCGCTGTTGCTGACGCGCAGGCCCCTGCCTTGCGGGGCGAATCCTTCGCCGCCGCGCCCGCCTCGATCGCCCCAGTGGAGGCCCCTCCGCCGCTGGTCACGTTCGGCGGGCCTTCGGCTGCAATCTCCTCCGATTTGCCAGCGCCCAGCCGGGGCGGGATCGAGGGATCGCCCGCGACACCCACCCTGGCGTCGCCCTCCCCGACCGCCCGGCGACCGCCCGGCAACGCCATATCCTCAGCCGCCGGGCCACGTCAGCCGGCAACTGAACGGGTTCCAGCGATGAGCCAGCAGCGTTTCACCCAGAACCGCGCGCAGGGGCTCCGGCAAAATGTGAACTCCCCTCCCGCGCCCGAAGTGCTCCAGGAATTCGAGGTCCAGCAGTTCGGCAACCGGCTGCGGCTGGTGGATCGGGATGGCTCCACGTACCTCGCCGAGGTATCGGCGGCCCCGCCCGCCCCTGCCCCCGCTCCGGTCACCGCCTCGCCGACAGCGACCGGCCTGGGACGACGGGCCACCCGCGCGCCAGACTCCCCTGCCCCGGAGGGCCGGGGCGCAAAAACCGCCACCGACACCCTCTTCTTCAATGCGGTCGGCACCAATCGGACGCTGCAACAACGGGTGGTTTTTGACGGCCGCCTCGTCTTCGCCAACGCGCAAATGCCGCCCCCCTCCCTGGACGTCGTCCTGACGAACGAAGCCGCCTTGGGCATCTGGCTGGACAACGCCCGGATCGAAGGCGAAGCCATCATCGGCGACCGAACACACATCCGCATCGAAGCAACGCCGACGCCGGCCCAATAGGACTCCCCCGCATGCCTCGTCTCCCCTCGCTTCCCATCGCGCTCACCATCGCCGGATCCGACAGCGGCGGTGGAGCGGGAATTCAAGCAGACCTGAAAACCTTCGCGGCTCTTGGCGTTCACGGGACCACCGCCATTACCTGCCTGACCGCGCAGAATCCGGCCGGGGTCGCGGGCATTCAGGTCGCAACGCCAGCGTTGGTGCGGCGTCAGATCGAGGCGGTATTCGCCGAACTGCCGCCATCCGCAGCAAAGACGGGAATGCTTTTCTCGAAGGCCATCATCAAGGAAGTGGCCAAGGCTCTCAGTATGCACCGCGGCCTGCCGCTGGTCGTGGACCCCGTGATGGTGGCCACCAGCGGTGCGCGCCTGCTGCGGCCTACAGCGATCCACGCCCTGCAGCAAGACCTGCTCCCGCTGGCGTCCATCGTCACGCCGAACCTCGACGAAGCGGTCATCCTCGCGGGCGGCGCGTTGAGGTCGGTCGAGGACCTGCGCGCGGCCGCCCGGGAGATTCACCGGCGATTCGGCTGCGCGGCCCTGGTCAAGGGTGGACATCTGCGCGGCCAGCGCGAGGCAGTGGACATTTTCTTCGACGGCCGGGAGGAACTGCTGTTGACCGCGCCGTTCATCCGCGGTGTTTCGACTCACGGTACCGGTTGCACCTACTCGGCCGCCATCGCCGCATGGCTGGCCCAGGGCGCCACGCTGTCCCGGGCCGTGACTGGCGCCAAGGAACTCGTCTCCCGGGCGATCGCCCGCAGCGTCCGGGTGGCCCGGCATTTCGCGCTGAATCCCCTTGCGCGAGATTGAACCCGGCCGGAACTCAGATCCGCACCTTGAACTCCTCGCCTTTCTTCAACGAGAGCGCAAAGGCCGCCATCAGCGCGGGGATTTGTTCGAGGTCTTTCAGACTCACGACCTCGACGGGCGAGTGCATATAGCGGTTCGGCAGGCTGATCAACCCACTGGGAATTCCCCCGCGGGTCCAGAAAATCACGTCGGTATCGGTGCCACTCGAAGCGGACATCGCCTCGTGCTGCAGCTTGATGCCAGCCTTCTTCGCCACCGCTTCGAGGCGGGCCACCACCTCCGGATGATTGCAACCGCCGCGGGTCAGCGTCGGGCCTTTCCCGACGCGGACGTCGCCATGAAGCTGCTGACTCACGGTTGGATAATCCGTCGCGTGGGTCACGTCCACGACCAGGGCGACGTCGGGTTTGAGCGAATAGGCGATCTGGCGCGCACCCAGCAAGCCGACCTCCTCCATGATGTTCGATACCGCCAGCACCTCGGCGTGGAGCTTTTTCTTGTCGTCTTGCAGCAGTCGCAACGTCTCCGCAACGGCGAAGGTGCCAACGCGGTTGTCGAAGGCCCGCGCCACGGCGAGGTCATTGCGGAGGAGGGCAAATTCCTGGGTCAGCGTCACGGGGTCACCGACGCGAACGAGCTTTTCGGCGTCTTTCCGGTCGCGGGCACCGATGTCAATAAACAGGTCGCTGATCTCCGGCACCTTGCGCTCCTTCTCGAGCTTCTGCAGATGCGGCGCCACGTTGCCGATGACACCCGGAACCGGACCGTTCGCCGAATGGACCGTGACCCGTTGCGCCCGCGCGACGATCGGGTCCACGCCACCGAGTTTCCGCACGTAGAGGAAACCGTCCTTGTCTATAAAGTTGACCGTCAAGGCGATCTCATCCGCGTGGGCGGCGAGCATCACGCGGGGCGAACCGCCCTTGTTGAGCACGGCCACACAATTGCCGTAGGCATCGGAAAAGGTTTCGTCGGCGTAGTCACGAACGTACTCGAGCCAGACCCGCTGACCCCGCACTTCATGGCCGGACGGGCTGGGGGTGTTGACGAGGGTCTGAAGGAATTGCAGGGATTTGTCGCGCATGAGCACATTATGGCCGCGTCGGAGGCGCCGGCCAATCCCAAACAACACGGGTCTCCCGGTCAGTTCTCTCCCGGCGTTCCGCCGTGCGCTCCGTTGATGAGATAGAGGGCCGCCATGCGCACGGCCAGCCCGTTGGTCACCTGCTCCAAAATGACAGAGTGATCGCCGTCGGCAACGTCGCTTTCGACCTCGACCCCGCGATTGATGGGCCCTGGATGCATGATCAGCACGTCGGGCTTCATCTTCTTGAGGCGATCGCGCGTGATGCCAAAGAGGCTCGTGTATTCGCCCAGGCTGGGAAACATCGTCTGCCGCTGCCGCTCGTGCTGGATGCGGAGGAGGTTCACCACGTCCGCGTCGGCAACCGCCTCGTCCAGATTGGCCGTTACGCGGCAACCCATTTTGCGGAAGATCGGGGGCACCAGGGTGGGTGGACCGCAAAGCGTAACCTCCGCCCCAAGCTTTTGCAGCGCCCAGATGTTGGAGCGCGCCACGCGGCTGTAGAGAATGTCGCCGAGAATCGTCACCTTCAGACCGGCAATGCGCCCCTTGTGCTCGCGCATGGTGAACACATCCAGCAGCCCTTGCGTGGGATGCTCGTGGGCGCCGTCGCCCGCATTCACCACGTGGGCATCCAGCACCCGCGCGAGGAAGTGCGGCGCGCCGGCCGCGGAATGCCGGATGATGATGAAATCCGCGCGGAGGGCCTGAAGATTCTTCGCGGTGTCCTTGAGGGTTTCGCCCTTCTTCAGAGAGGAGGCCTCGGCCGTGAAGTTGATCACGTCGGCGCTCAGCCGGACGGCGGCCAGCTCGAAGCTGATCCGGGTGCGCGTCGAGGGCTCGACAAACAGGTTCACCACCGTGCGCCCGCGCAAGGACGGCACCTTTTTGATCGCGCGGCCGCCCACCGCCTTGAACTCACGGGCGGTGTCCAGGATGGCGGTGATTTCTTCGGCGGCGAGGGATTGCAGGTCGAGCAGGTCTTTGCGACTCCAGCGCATGGCCGGATTGAGCTACCGCCCCACCGGTTTTTCAAGAAGGACTTTCCCGGCCGCGCTGTCGGGCGACATTTGCACCACGACGCGCTCGCCCGGTTGTGTCTTGACCACCTTGCCCACGAAGTCCGGCTGGATCGGCAGTTCGCGCAGGCCCCGGTCCACGAGAATCGCCAGTTGGACGCGTCGGGGCCGGCCGAGGTCGGTCAGCGCGTCCAGGGCGGCTCGAGCGGTGCGGCCGCTGTTCAGCACATCGTCCACCAGCACCACGGTCCGCTCGGTGATGTCGAACGGGATCACCGTGGCGTGGACCTCCGGCGCCGGCCGCTGATCGAGATCGTCCCGATGCATGGAAATGTCCAGTTCACCCACTCGCACCGTCATGCGCCACTGCCCCTGGAGTAGTTCGGCGAGCCGACGCGTCAGCAGGACGCCGCCGGTCTGGATGCCAACCAGCAGCACTTCTCCGGAGGGGGGATTGCCCACCGCGATCTGCCGGGCCACTTCTCGAATGGCCGCTTGAACGGCCGCATCGTCCATCAGCAAATCGGTCTTGTGCGCAGGTGAATCAGTCATGGGACTCAAAAAAAACCCCGCGGTTCCGGCCAGCCGGGGCCGCGGGGAAAACAGGGATCAGGAGAAACCGCTCAGCCGGCAGCGGCGCGCTGGCGGCGGCGTGCCTCCCGCCAGCCCGCCCGGTAGTGGAGCACCCACTCGGTCAAGGCGCGATCAAAACCGATGTCGCGCCCCGCCTTCTCAGAGGCAAGCCACTTGTGTCTCAGGATTTCTTCCCGCTCGGCCAGGTACTCCTGGTAGAGCGCGCAGTCCTGCAGCAGTTCGCTCATGGCGTATCGTTTTCTCGAATCGGGCCGCTACCGTCCGCCCACTTGGGGAACGTAGCAACCATCCCGGACGTGACAACCAAATTGTCCAAATGCCGGCCATCGCGCATCACTCCTCCGCGCAGCGGAAATTGTCGCGACATGCTGGCGGCAGCCTTCGCAGCGGGACGGGACTTCGGTTTACCGCTCAATCCCGTGCTGCCCGCCGCCGCAGCCTGGGAGCGACCACTTTCACGCCCCCGGACGACACGCTTTACGAAACTGGATGCCCTGCCCGCCGGTTCGTTCTCCTTCCCCGACCGCGTCACGGGTCAACGCCGGCTGCTCACCCAAACGGTCGTCGTCCACGACGGCAAGATCGGGTTTCGCCTGGTTCACCACACTTGGAATGTCGCGCTCTTCACTGAGTCGGATCGCCGCCGACTCCGGGAGGTGATTGGCGTTTTGGCCACGACTGCCGCTCCGGCGACTCCGATGCTCCGCAAACTCGAGCGGCGCGTCTCACGCGGCGACACCGTCAGCTTCATCTATGGTTGGGATGGCTCGAATACCCATCCCCACGTTCGCCTCAACATCTTCCGCAACCCCAACTACTGGGAAACCAACCTCAGTTGGGGATCGTTCCTCGACCTCACCGACCCCAAAACAAGTGCTGATGGACGGGCAAGTCATCCTGGACCGGCGCCGGGAAATCTCGCGGCGAGAGACCTGGCTCACCGGTCTCGTGCACCAGTACCCCGCCATGCCGCGAACGGAGTTCACGCCCGGCCTGCCGGTCATCGTGGACGTCGCGTGGACGGGACGAAACTCGACCGTCCCGCGCGCCTCTACGCAAGGATCGGAAGTGGTAGCTCTACTGGCGGGAACCCGGCTGACCGTGGCGACCGGCGAGCCGGAGGTCGCCGACTGGTCGGTCGGGATTCCAGTGACGAACGCCGAGAGGGTCCCCCTGCGCGTCCAGGCCGGGCAACTGCGGCCCGAGGAGCCCACCAAAACCGATCCCGCCGGGGCGGCACGCGACACCAATCTCCCCACGCCCGGACCTTGCCCGCCGTCCGCTGAGGAAGCGGTTCTGGCTCTTGGCG
>CALJWR010000203.1 GCA_937976685.1 uncultured Verrucomicrobiae bacterium | reverse complement strand
CCGCCCCATCAACTGCCGCCCACCGATCGTCCCGCAGGGCAGCGATCCTCGCGTGTGCACTGGCGTGCCTTCTGGGCGGGGCGGCGGAGGCGGGCGAAGTCTTCGCAGCGCTCAAGCCCGATACGATTCGTGCGGGCCAGCGGACGACTCTTGAACTGAGCTTCGTCAACTGCCAGCCCACCACGCCGCCGCAACTCCCGGCCGTGCCGGGGCTGAATTTCGATTTCATCGGCCGCGCCACCAGCGTGAACATCGTCAACGGCCAGCAAACGACCACGCTAACGCTGCGCTACGCGGTCACGCCGGATCGGGCGGGCGATTTCGACATCCCGGCAGTGCGGGCCGAGGTGAGCGGACAGACCCTGAGCACGTCCCCGGTGAAACTGAAGGTGCTGCGGCCGGAAGAGAACGCGCCGGCGGCGGCCGACCAAACCCAACTGGCGTTCTTGCGACTGACGCCGGCCAAGGAGGAGGTGTTTATCGGTGAGGTCCTGCCCGTGGACACGCAAGTGTTCTACGTGAACGCCCAGGACATCCAAATTCAGCCGTTGACCGGCGATGGCTTTACGTTCGGTAAGACGGCCATGCTGCCGCAAGGCCAGACTCAGGTTGGCAACCAGCTTTATGCCGTCGGAGGCACCCGGACAACAGCGGTGGCCTCGAAGGTGGGCGAATTGACGCTGGGCCCCGCCGAATGCCGGTTGAATCTGCGCGTGCGATCCGAACGCCGGCGGACCAACGATCCTTTCTTCGACAGCTTTTTTGACGAAGCTTTTGGTGGCCGTTTCGAGTTGCGGCCGGCGCGTCTCGTCAGTCCCCCGCGCACCATTCGCGTGCTGCCCCTGCCAGAGGGGGGGAAGCCGGAGGACTTCGCCAGCGCGGTGGGGCAATACTCGCTCGCCGTGACCGTCAGCCCAACCAACGTGGCGGTGGGCGAGCCCATCACCATCACGGTGCGGGTCAGCGGCCGGGGCCTGCTCGAGAACATCAAACTGCCGCCCTTGGACCGCTGGCAGAACTTCCGTGTGTACCCCCCAACCAGCGAGGTGGAAACCGCAGATGCCCTCGGGATTGAGGGAACGAGGGTCTTCCAGCAGGTCGTGGTGCCGGAGAGTCTGGACATCGCGGCGGTACCCCCGCTGTCCTTCAGCTACTTCGACCCGGCGGCACGGGCGTATCGGACGCTCCAGCACCCCGCCACGCCGTTGATCGTGCGGCCGGCGGCCTCGCCGGCAGGGTTGGCCCCGTTGGTCCCGGCCGTCCCGGGGGCGGCCCCAACTCCGGCCGCCAGCGACCTGGTGCCGCTGAAAGTGCGCGGTGGCCCTTGGGCCGTCATCACGCCCCCGCTGGTGCAACGCCCGTGGTTTCTTCTGGTTCAGGCGATCCCGGTCGGCGCATTTCTCGCGGCATGGTGGTGGCGGCGGCGAAACGAAGCCCTCGCACGGAACCCCCGCCTCGTCCGGCGACGGGCGGTGGCCCGGCTCACGCGGGAACTGATACCGCGCCTGAACCAATTGGCGGAGGCCGGAGACAGCGAGGAATTCCACGCCGTGCTGTTTCGGCTGTTGCAGGAACACATCGGCGAACGGGTGGACCAACCGGCTGTCTCCATCACGGAATCCGTTGTTGACGACCAGTTGAAGCCGCGCGGGCTCGCCACGGACGCGCTGGCCGACCTCCATCTCTTGTTCCAAGCATGCAATCAGGCACGGTACGCCCCGGCAGCGAGCCGGGCCGACTTGATGAATCTCCGGGCAAAACTCCAATCGGCCCTCGCAGCGTTGCAGCGGCTGAAGCCATGAACACCGGCCTCTGCCACACCTTTCTTCTCTGGGTCTGGCTGACGGCCTTCGCCGGGCTGCCGATGCCGGCCGCGGTCGCGCTAGCCCAGCCGGCCGAGGCCCCGGACACGACCTTCGACGCGGCCAATCGCCTGTTCGAACAGGGCAAGTATTTCGAGGCGGTCGCGGGGTTCGAAAGCATACTGCGGTCCGGCCGCGCCTCGCCGGCGCTCTACTTCAACTTGGGCAACGCCTATTTCAAACTGGGCGAGGCGGGGCGCGCCATTGCCGCCTATCGCGTCGCCGCCCGGATGGCTCCCCGGGATCCGGACATCGCCGCGAACCTGGAGTTCGTTCGTCGTTCCGTGTCCGGCGGAGCACCGCCACGACCCGGGGTGCTTACGCGGCTGGTGACGCGATTGACACTGGACGAATGGGCGGTGCTGACGGCCGCCTCGCTGTGGCTGTGGATGGGCGCGCTCATTTGGCAACAGCAGGTCACCGGTCCGGGACCAGCCTCGCGGCGCCTGGTGCTGTTCGGCGCGATTGCGACCGTGCTCATCGGGACGCTCCTCGCCATCGCCTGGGCGGAGGTGAACTGGCAGCGCTCGGTGGTGGTGATCGCCAAGGAAGCGATCCTGCGCCACGGGCCCCTCGATGAGTCGCCCAGCTTGCAAACCCTGCGCAACGGCCAGGAGCTGCGCGTGCGGGACGAAAAGGATGACTGGCTGCTGGTGTCGGGTGCTGCTCGCGGCCCAGGCTGGATCAAACGCGATCAGGTGCTGGCGATTCGCTGACCCACCCGGCGGGGCTGAGCCGCCGAGGACAATTCCGCCGGCCCGGACCAGGTCGGCTCTACGCCACCTTGGCGCGAACACGATGTCCGCGGATCTGGGTGCGGTTCAGTCGCGAAAGAATTGCCCGCGCGTGTTCCGCGGCCACCTCTACGAAACTGTGCCGTTCCCGAATGTCAATCAACCCCACCACCTGCGTAGGCAGCCCGGTCTCCCCAGAAATCGCCCCCACAATGTCGCCCGGTGCAACCCCCATGGCGGCGCCCACCCCGAGATGCAGCCGGGTGAATTCGCCGGAAGTACGGCGGCTGCTCCGAACATCGCGCTGCTCGCGGGGCTGGTCGCGCTCGCCCCGGAGCCACGGGGGAAGGGGCTTGTCCGTCGAGGCTGAGCGATCTCGCGCCGACCCGGCCCGGAACGCTGGCCTGAGCTTGTTCGGCTGGGGCGATGGCGTGGCGGGCTCCAGCCGATTCTCACTGACGACCGCTGGGCCTTCGGCCGGATGGACCGCAACGGACGCATCCCCCGGGATCGGTGATTCGGCAGGTTCGGCGGGTCCCGGCGGCGGGCTGGCGCGAACCAACGCGGGAGACTCCGGCCGGGAAGCGGACGGGCGGACGGGCTCAGGACGGGTAAAGCGGCGTGGCGCCGGCCGTTCGCCCCGCGGGGCGCGCCGGGATTCCCGGTCCGGTCGGTCGGGCCGCGCGTGCGGTTCCGGTCCCGGCTGGCTCCCCCACTCCTCACCCGTCTGCAACTGAGCCAGGCACGCGGCAGCAATGTCCGTCGAACTGAACCCTTCTGCCAGAAGCCGCTCGACAAGCCGGTCTTGCTGTTTGAAGTCGCCGGCCTGCAAGGTCGCGCGGATGCGCCCCAGGAACACGTTTTCCCGCGCCTCCTCAACCTCGGCCATGGTGGGAATCCGCCCCCGCTGGATGCGGGTGTTCGTGTAACGCTCAATCTGGCGGATCAGGTACAACTCCCGGCCCGATACAAACGTGATCGCGCAGCCGCTGCGGCCCGCGCGCCCCGTCCGGCCGATGCGGTGGACATAATCCTCGCCGTCGTAGGGCAGGTCGTAGTTGAACACCACCTGCACGTCGTCCACATCAATGCCGCGCGCGGCGACGTCCGTGGCGACGAGGAACTCGAGGCCGGACTTGCGGAACTTGTTCATCACGCGGTCACGCAGGTTCTGGCTCATGTCGCCATGCAGGCGGTCCGCGAGGTAGCCGGCGGCTTCCAGGTGATCCACCAGGTCGTCCACCATGCGCTTCGTGTTGCAGAAGATCAGGCCCAGCTTGAAGTCGTGCAGGTCAATCAGGCGCTCGAGGAGCTCGACTTTGAACCGTCGGTCCACCTCGTAGTAGAACTGCTCGACCGTCGGCACGGTCAGGGCCTTCTGCTCGATTTTCACGCTTTCCGGATTGCGCGAGTATTTCTCGATCAGTTCGCGAATCGGCCGCGGCATGGTGGCGGAGAAGAAGACGGTCTGGCGCTCCTTGGGAACCGCTTGGAGGATCAGCTCGATGTCGTCCCGGAAGCCCATGTTCAGCATTTCGTCCGCCTCATCCAGGACGGCCAGCTTGACCGTATCGAGTCGCAGCGTGCCGCGCCGCATGTGGTCCATGATCCGCCCCGGTGTGCCGATGACGATTTGCGCCCCGCGCTGCAGGCCATGGAACTGGCGCTCGTACGATTGGCCGCCGTAGATCGGCAGGGCGTGCAGGCCGCGCTTGAAAAACGCCAGCTTGTGAATCTCCTCGGACACTTGAATCGCCAGCTCGCGAGTGGGGCACAGGATCAACACCTGCACCGCCCGGTTCGCCGGGTCGGCCAGTTCTACTGCCGGAATGCCAAATGCGGCTGTCTTGCCCGAGCCGGTTTGGGATTGCCCAACGACGTCGCGGCCCTGCTGGAGCAAGGGGATGGCGGCGGCCTGAATTGGCGCCGCCTGCTCGAAGCCGAGCCGCTCAATGGCTTTGAGCACTTCCTCCGACAGACCAAATTCCGAGAAGAGTTTCGAGGTCATGACAATCTCCGCGTTCCCGACAGCCTAAGTCGGATTCCCGCCGGGCGAGAGAACTTTCTGCACATCGCGACAGTTCAATTTCCGGACACTTCACGGCCAGGGTAGCCACGGCCCTGGGGCGGCGCGGGCGGGTCAGGGCGGGGAAAACGAGACGCGGAACCGGGCTCCGGCAAACCGAGCGGTTGTTCAGTTGAGGAGATGCTCCTGGAGGAACTGAATCGTGGTGAGGAATTGAAAATCCTGGTTTCGCTTTTTGGCGAACCCGTGTCCCTCGTCCCGCGCGAGCAGGTACCAGGCAACCCGCCCGCGTTCGCGAAGCGCCCGGACCACCTGCTCGGATTCGCTCGCCGGCACGCGCGGGTCGTTTGCCCCCTGCACAATCAGCAAGGGCCGCTTGATGCGCTCCACGTTGGTCGTGGGCGAAATGCGCTCCAGGAACTGTCGCATCGCAGGGGCGCGCTCGTCGCCGTACTCGACCCGCCGCAAATCACGCCGGTAGTCCTGAGTGTTCTCCAGGAACGTGACGAAATTGGAAATGCCCACGATGTCCACGCCCGCGCGCAGCCGGTCGCTGTACCAAACGAGACTGGCCAGCGTCATGTATCCCCCGTAACTGCCGCCCATGACGGCAATCCGCTGCCGGTCAAAACGCTGGTCCCGCCACAGCCAGTCAATCACCGTCCCGATGTCGCGGACGGCATCTTCACGCAACCGGCCATTATCGAGCTGGAGGAAGGTCTTCCCGTACCCGCTGGAACCGCGCACGTTGGGGACCACCAGCGCGATGCCCAGCTCGTTCAGGTAAAAATTGTTCCGCGCCAGAAACCCCGGCCGCGACTGCGACTCCGGCCCGCCGTGGATGAGGATGATCGCGGGCCGCGGCCCGGGGAACTTCTCCGGGTCAGGCGGATAGACAAACGCGGAGATGGGCACGCCACCGACGCTCTCGAGCCTTACCAGATCGGGCTCGACGAAGGCGCGGGGGGTGAGTCCCCCGGTCTCGCTTTCCGTCCAGCGAATCAAACGGCGAGCCTTGAAATCATAGGAGTATCCATCGCCAGAGGATCGCGCCGAGCTGAAGGAAAAGCCGACCTCGTCGCGGCCCGGACGCCATTTCAGCCCGGTGACCACGCCGACCGGAAAGTCCTTGACCGTTTTCGGCTTGCCGCCGGTCACGGGCACGGTGTGCAGGCGACTGACGCCGTCTTCGTTTGTCACGAAGGCAATCGTCCGCCCGTCGCTGGAGATATCGAAGTCCTCCACGTCCCACGACAGGTTCGGCACCAGAACGGTCTCAGCGCCGTTGGTGAGATTGAGTCGCACCAGCCGCAGAAACTCCGAGCCGCGGTCGGAGGTCGCAATGAGCGCGGTGCCATCTGGACTGAACCGCACGGTGCCGTAGGCAACCGGAGCGTCGTTAGTCCGTGTTACCAGCCGCCGCCGTCCGGTGGCCACGTCCACGACGTGCAGGCGACGATCGTTGATGGAGATGCTCTCGACGAGTGCGAGGCGGGACTCGTCGGGCGACCAGTCCGCCACGGACCAGCCACCGCCGGGCAGCTCGGTCAGCAGACGGTCAGTGGCCGGGTCGGCAGGGTCCATCAGGTACAAATCCGTGTCGCGGCCGGTCCGGCGCGTGGAATGATAGGCCAGCGACTTCCCGGAGCGGGACCAGACCGGGCTGGTGTTGCGCGATTTGCCATCGGTCAGGAGCGTGATCCGACCATCCGCAACATCGAACCGGTACAGTTGGAAGAACTCCCCACCCCCGCGATCCTGGGAAAACACGATCGTTGCACCACTCCGCGGCTGGTAGAGACCGCGCGAGACCGGTTCGGGAAGAAAGGTCAACTGCCGCCGGGCTCCAGCCGGACTGGCCACCTCGTGCAGTTGCATCGTTTCCGCAAACCGCGTGGTGATCAGCATCCCGCGTCCAGCCGGATGCCAGTCTTGAAATGCCGCCGCGCGGAACTCGAGGTACCGCTGCACCTCAGCTCGCAATGCCGGGGAGAGCGACGGAATGCCATCGGCCACGAGGTTGTCGGGCACTTGCGCCCGCCCCAGAGCCGCGACCACTAGCGCGACGACGAAAAGCGACGATTTCATGGCGAGAGCTTGCGTGGCCGAGGGGGCATGGCAATGGGAATCGCCGCGGAAAGGTGGGGCGCACCAGCCGGCAGCCGAACAGCACCCAACCCAACTCCCACCGCCCCCGCCGGTGGGGCTGGCTTCCGACCGGCTTCCGCCTTAACGTTCCATCGGAACGAATGGAAAAGCTCGAACAACAATTGGACCGCTTTTTGCGTCGCAGACCGACGCTCGGCGAGGGCGTGTACATCGCCCGCACCGCCGTGGTGGTCGGCGATGTCACGCTGGGTAACGGTTCCAGCGTCTGGTACAACGCAGTGCTCCGTGGCGACATCAACCGCATCGTGGTCGGGCAGTTTTCCAACGTGCAGGACAATGCCGTGCTCCACCTGGCTGATGACTTCCCCTGCCTGCTCGGCGACTGGGTGACGGTCGGCCACGGCGCAATCGTCCACGCCTGCACGATCGAGGACGAGGTGCTGATCGGGATGGGGGCGACGATTCTCGACGGTGCGGTGATCGGGGCGCAGTCCATCGTGGGCGCCAATGCGCTGGTCACGCAGGGCACCCAGATTCCGCCCGGGTCCCTGGTGCTTGGCGCCCCGGCCAAGGTGGTGCGTGCATTGAGCCCGGAACAGCGCGCCGGCATCCGCTGGTGGGCGGAGAAGTATGTTGGCAATGCCGCATACTGCCTGAAACACGGCATCAACGTGGGCGGACCGATGTAAAATGCTGGCGCGCGAGACGTCTTCGTCCGTACTCTTGGTGCCGAACGCTATGCATAATCGCCGCCTGCCTCGCCGGACCTTTCTCCAGCAATCCGGTGCCACCCTGCTGGGGTTGGGCCCCCTGACCCTGCCCCAGGTCATTTCGACGCGGGTGTTGGGGGCCACCTATTCTTCGCCGAGCGCCAAGGACCGGCTGAACATCGGCATGATCGGGGTGGGCGGCATGGGCAACGGGCACCTGGGTTACATGCTGGCACGACAGTCGCGGGGCGATCTGAACGTCGTCGCGGTCTGCGACGTGGATGACAACCGCTTGGCGGGCGCGGTGAGGAGCACCGGCGGCAAAGCCACGCCCTATCGCGACTACCGATACCTCCTCGAACGCAAAGATGTGGATGCCGTGGTCATCTCGACCCCCGATCACTGGCACGCGGTCCAGACGGTCCATGCCTGCGAAAGTGGCAAGCACGTGTATGTCGAGAAGCCGGCGTGCGGCACCATCGAGGAGGGCAAGGCCATGATCCGGGCCGCCCGCGAAAACAAGCGCTGCGTGCAGGTGGGATCCCAAGGACGCTCGCAACGCGAGGCGTTTTACGCCCACCAGTACATCGCCAACGGCATGTTGGGCAAGGTCCACACGGTGAAGTGCTGGCATTACGCCACCCCATCTGACGACCACCCGGTGCCGGACAGCGAACCGCCCAGGGAACTGGACTGGGACCTCTGGCTCGGTCCCCTGCCCTGGCGGCCCTACAACGCCCGCTATCTGCACGGCGTTTTCCGCTGGCTGCTCGAATCGGGCGGCGGACAGATCCGGGATCGCGGCGCGCACGTGATGAGTAACGCGCTCCATTTCCTGGGTGCGGATGACACCGGACCGGTGACCATCGAAACCAAGGGCCGCGTGCCCACTCGCGGACTGTGGGATTCGGCGATCGAGATGGAGGTGACCTACCAGTTCAAGAATCCGGACTGGACCCTGATCTGGGCCCAGCCAGGCGAAATGGTGCCCTATCCGGATCGAGATCGCGTCAAGACCGAAGGCATTCGTGAGGGCTACGGTGCCGTTTACTACGGTGACAAGGACAAGCTCGTGGTCTGGGTCGGCGACGGACAGGTGTACACCGAGAAGAAGGCGCTCGAGTACCAGCCGCCTGCCAACGGCGTCCAGGTGCCCAAGAGCCCGCGCTTCGATCACCACGAAGACTGGTTCGAGGGCATCAAGACCGGCCGGAAAACGATCATGAACATCGAAGCTGGCGTGGCCACGGCCAACCTTTGTGTGCTTGGTAATTTGTCGCTGATCCTCCGCCGCAAGCTCAACTGGGATCCCGTGAAGCGCGAAATCGTGGGCGATGAAGCCGCCCGCCGTTTGATGAGCCGCCCTCAGCGCTATCCGTACGTGCTTTGAAACTCGGGCGCCGGCCACCATTCCCACCACCACGGTAGAACATATGAATCCGACCTCTCCCATCGTCGCCAGCGCAGCGCTCGGCGCGTTCGCCAGCCTCGTCCGCGCAGCCGACAACTCCGGAGTGCAGGCACTGATGGCCCAAATCAAGAATCCCGACGACCAAGTCCGCGGTCCCGCCTGGCAGGGTGCCGGGACAGTCGGCGCACCCGCGGTCCTCCCGTTGGGAGAAGCAATGACGGATACCGACTTCGAAATTGCCCGCGCCGCCAGGCGGGCGATCGAAGTCATCGTGCGCCATGCGGGCCGGCCGGGCGCGGAATCCGAGCGCCGGGCGGTGGCTGCCGAGTTGGTCAAGCTGCTGGACCACCAAGCCCTGCCGGTCCGCCGTCACGCTCTGTGGATGCTCTCGGAAATCGGCGCCGACGAAGCCGTGCCCGCGATCGCGCGCTTACTGGGCGATGCCGGCACGCGGGAAGACGCGCGCTGTGCGCTGGAGCGCATCCCCGGGCCGCGCGCAACGGAAGCCATCAAGGCGGCTTTCACCGTCAGCCCGGAAGACTTCAAATACGCCCTCGCCCACACGCTGCGGTTGCGCGGAGAACGAGTGGACGGCTATCCGTCCCGGAAGCTCGTGCCGACCAAGCGAACCACGCTGACGGAGTAAGCTTGGCCGGCGCGCCAGTGTTGCGGCAGGGAGCGACCCGCGCGAGACAAGCGGCGGGACTTGGCAGCGCGCGCTGAGTTCTTCAATGCCGCGAGCCGCTATCGGCTTCAGTAGATCATGTCCTTCACCGTCCGCCCCGCCGGGATAAACGGCAGCACGTGCTCCGTGTAGGGCGTGATCACGTCGAGCACGTACGGTTCATCCGTGTCGAGCATTCGCTGAATCGCGGCGCGCAGGTCGCGCCGGTAAAGCACCCGTTCGCATTTGACGTTGAACGCCTTCGAGATGGCGACGAAATCCGGGTAAATCTGCTTGGCGTTTTGCGGATCGCCCAGATAGGTGTTGCCGCGGGTGCCGCCGTAGAAGCGGTCTTCCCACTGCACCACCATGCCGAGGTGCTGATTGTTCAGGACCAGCGCCTTGGCCGCGACGCCCTCGATGTGGGCCATGGCCAGTTCCTGGATGTTCATCAGGAAGGAACCGTCGCCATCAATATCAATCACTTCCCGATCCGGGCAGGCCACTTTGGCGCCAATCGCGGCCGGGTAACCGAATCCCATCGCGCCCAAGCCAGCACTGGTGATGAACTGGCGCGGCTCGGAGAAGTGGTAAAACTGCCCGGCCCACATCTGGTGCTGTCCGACGCCCGTCGTGATGATGGCTTCCCCCTTCGAGAGCTCGTACAGCAGCGCGATCGCCTCCTGCGGCAGGATGACGTCCCCAATGTTTCCGTTCATGTGATCTCGAACGTGCTGGGACTTGAGCACTTCATCCGTGACCTGGTATCGAAACGGCGCCTTCGCCTTCCACTCGGCTATTTGGTTGTGCCACGCGGTGAACTTTTTGCGGACGGGTTGTTCCGCCAGCATCTGGTTCAGGCGCTTCAGCGCGTGGAGGATGTCGCTGTGGATGGGGTACTGAACGCGCCGGTTCTTGTTGATTTCCGATTCGTCCAAATCCACATGCACGATCGTCCCGTGCTCGCAGAACTTGTCCACCTTGCCCGTAACCCGGTCATCGAACCGCACGCCAAACGCCAGCAGCAGGTCGGCTTCGTTGACCGCCCAGTTCGCGTAGGCCGCTCCATGCATGCCGAGCCATTTGAGCGACAGGGGGTCTGTTTCCGGGTAGGCTCCGCAGCCCATGATGGTGGTGGTCACTGGAATACCCGTGGCGCGGGCGAACTTTCGGAGTTCCTCGGAAGCGCCACTGGTGATGATCCCGCCTCCACAGTAGAGCACCGGCCGTTCGGCTTTGGCGATCAGGCCCAAGATGGGGGCCAAATCCTCGTCCTTCGCCCGGTAAATCGGCGTGTACCCGCGGAGATTCACTTCCTCAGGGAACGATGGGCGCGTCCGCTGTTGCTGGATGTTTTTCGGCACGTCAATCACCACCGGCCCGGGCCGTCCGCTCTCCGCGATGTAAAACGCCTCTTTGACCATGCGGGGAATCTCGTTGATGTCGGTGACCAGGTAGCTGTGCTTTACGATCGGCAGGGTGACGCCGAAGATGTCGGTTTCCTGAAACGCCCCCTTGCCAATCATCGCCTGGGGCACCTGACCGGTGATGGCCACCAGCGGCACGGAGTCCATGAAGGCGTCCGCAATGCCGGTCACCAGGTTCGTAGCGCCGGGTCCGCTGGTCGCCATGCACACTCCGGCCTTCCCGGTCGCCCGTGCATAGCCCTCGGCCGCAAAGGTCCCGCCTTGTTCGTGGCGCGGCAGGAGGACCCGAATGTCGGACTTGGTCAGCGCATGGTGGATTTCCATGCTCGCCCCGCCGGGATAGGCGAAGATGTACTCGACGCCCGCCTTCTCAAGGCTGGCCACCAGCAGGGCGCTGCCGGATATTTCGGATGCCCCGGTTTCGGGAGCGGTCTTCGTTTTGGGTTTGGACTTGGTCTTCGTTGCCTTGCTCATGGTTTTCTGGTCTATGCCAGCCGACGACGCGGGCAAAAAAAATCCCACGACCGTCTGCCAGCCGTGGGTTTTTTTGTCAGATTCTCCTTCAGGCTCGACAAAATCCCGCAGCGGCGTCGCCGGCTACGACGACTACCGACCACAGAATGGTCCGAGCCAAAAACAACATGGGTAAATACGTTAGGCCGGCCTGTGAGGGCGGTCAAGCCGGGTTTGGTTCCTTGAGCATGGCCAGAAATTGTTTCAATGCGGTGGACAGAACCTTGTTCTTCTTGTGGATGGCCGCGATCGGACGGGACAGCTCGGCGTCCTCGATGGTGAGCGTCGCCAGCGTCTGCTTGCTGGTCTCCTGGAGCGTGGTCGTCTGAGGCACGATCGAGATGCCCGCGTCAATTTCCACCGCCCGCTTGACCGTCTCGACGTTGTCGAACTCCATCACCGGCATGACTTGGACACCATGTTCCCGGAGCACCTTGTCAATCGCTTTTCGCGTTGGAATGTCGGGCTCGAAGGCCACAAACTTCTGGCCGGCCATGGCGCTGAGCTTTACCGACTTGTTGCGCGCCAACGGATGCTGGGGGTGGCAGATCATAACCATCGGCTCTTTCTTGAGCGGAACGATCTCCAGCTTCGCGTCGCGGGCAGGGTACGCGACCAGCCCCAGGTCCACCACGTTGCCCAACACATCCTCGTACACCTTGTTGGCCCGGCGATACTCGACATGGATGTTCACGGTCGGGTACGCCTTGAGATACCGTTTCAAGTAAGGAGGCAGATCGTGAAGACCGATGCTGTATATGGTGGCCACGCGGATGGTGCCGGAAATGATGTCTTTCAGTTCTTGGAGCTGGCTGTGCAGCCGGTCGTAGGTCTGCACGATTTCTTTGCTGGCGTCGTACAAAACCTGCCCTTCGCGGGTGAGTCGAAACCGCTTCTTGCTCCTCTCGATCAGCAGGGCCTTGAACTGGCGCTCCAGCGAACTGATTTGTTGGCTGACCGCTGACTGCGTGATGTGGTTGATTTGAGCCGCTTTGGTAAAGCTCTCCGTTTCCGTGAGGTCGCAGAAGACCTTAAGGCTTTCGATTTGCATGAGGGAAGTTAACGGCACAGCCGTGTCCCCGTCAACACCCTTAATGCCGGCTATTTTCTGTCACCATAAGCAACCGTCTTGAGGCCGATTTCAACTTGCTCGCCCGCTGGTCTGCACGGGCACCGGGTCGCACGGCAGCCTCAAGGCGATCATGGCCAGCCTGACAAATTCAAGGATTAACCGGCCGGCAGCGGCAGACGCCGCCTTGCCCCGTGCTAGAACTTCGTCGTGGGTCAAGGTCCCACGGCTCAAACCCGCGGCGCGGTTCGTGATCAGCGACAGGCCCGCTACCCGCAAACCGCACTGCCGGGCAACGATCGCTTCCGGAACCGTGCTCATGCCCACGGCGTCGGCCCCCAAACTCCGAAATGCGCGAATCTCTGCCGGGGTTTCAAACGATGGACCCGTGACCGCCAAATAAACCCCCTCCCGCGCCGAGACGCCGGCGGTCTTCGCGGCCTGTCGGAGCAATCCGCGAAACTCAGGATCGTACACGCGGGTCATGTCTGGGAAGCGGGGCAACCCATCAGGCGGTACGCCGATCAATGGATTGTCGCCCTGGAAGTTCAAGTGGTCGCGCAGGATCATGAAGCTTCCGGGGGACAGACGCGGGTGAATGCCGCCGGCCGCATTGGTGAGCAACACCACTTGGATTCCCAGCGCCGCCAAGATCCGCATCGGCATCGCTACTTGCGCCGCCGAAAAACCTTCGTAAACGTGCGCGCGCCCGGCGAGGAACAGGACTGGTTCATCCGCAACTCGCGCAGCGACAAAGGCCCCAAGATGTCCCTCCACACTTCCCGAAACCAACCCCGGCACCGCCCCAAACGGTACCCGCCGCTCAATGGCCAGCGAATCGAGGATACTCGAATAACCGCTTCCCAGGACGACGGCCAGGCGGATCGGCCCGTGAATTTGGCGGCGCAGAAAACTGGCCGCCGCCGTGAGTTCGGCGCTGCCATCCCTTGGCTTCTTCGCCTCCGTGACCCCTGCGGAACGGCGTTGTCTTGATCGGCTCATATGCGACACTCCCGCCGTGACGGTAGTTGGCGCATGGACCTAAGCAAAGACGAGATCGCCCGGTATTCGAGGCAGGTCATCCTGTCCCAAGTCGGTCGTGCGGGACAGTTGCGGCTCAAGGCCGCCAAAGTGCTTTGTGTCGGCGCCGGCGGTTTGGGTTCGCCGGCAGCGATGTATCTGGCGGCTGCCGGCGTGGGACGAATCGGAATCGCCGATGCCGACCGGGTGGATCTGTCCAACCTCCAGCGGCAGTTGCTCCACGGCACGCCGGAGCTTGGCACACTCAAGACGGAATCGGCCTGCGCCCGGCTGCGAGCGATCAATCCGCACGTGGAGATTGTCCTGCACCCGGTCAGGCTGACCGCGGCGAACGCGGCTGACATTATCGAGCCCTACGACATCGTCCTAGATGGCACGGACAACCTGCCCACTCGCTTTCTGGTCAACGATGCCTGCGTGTTGTTGGGGAAACCCAACATCTACGGCGCGGTCTTTCAGTTCGAGGGGCAGGCCAGCGTTTTCGCCCCGAAGCTCGGCGGACCGTGTTACCGCTGCTTGTTTCCCGAGCCCCCTCCGCCCGGTGCGGCGCCGAATTGCGCGGAGGCTGGCGTCTTGGGCGTGGTCGCCGGCCTAGTTGGCTGCATTCAGGCCAACGAGGTGCTGAAACTGGTCCTCGGAACTGGCCGATCCCTGATCGGGCGGTTGCTCCTGATTGATGCCCTCGAGGGCCAGTTCCGTGAATTGCGCGTCCGGCGCGACCCGGCTTGCCCGGCTTGCGGCGAACGGCCTTCGATCAAGACCGTGCAGGACCTTCCCTCCGCCTGCGCCGCGACTTCATCCGTTTTCCCCGACGGCGACGAACTGGAGGTTTCGGTCCAGCAAATGGCCCAGGCGCTCCGTGATCCCAACTCCGCGGTCGTGGTGCTGGACGTGCGGGAGCCGGCCGAGGCCGAGATCGCGCACATCCGCGGCGCGCGGCTGATGCCGCTGAGCCGGATCGCCGCATGGGCCGGCAGCCTGGCCCCTGAAAAGACGTACTTCCTCCACTGCAAGTCCGGACGCCGCTCGCTGGAGGCCTTAGAATTCCTTCGCCAGCGAGGCTTTCGCCACGTTAAAAGTGTGCGGGGTGGCATTCTCGCGTGGGCGGAGGAGATTGACCCCTCCACCCCGAAATACTGACGCTGACCATCAACTTTGCCAATCGTCATGAGCCTGTTTCTCGAGCTTTACCAGCAACACCGCGCCCGCACGGGAAGCGCCGCCGGCCGCGGGCAGGTGGCGCCAATGGACTTGGAGGATTTGGAACGCCGGACCGAGGCGCTCACCCTTGCCTGCCAGGCCCTCTGGGAAATCCTGCGCGAGGAGTTGAATCTCTCCGACGCAGCCATTCTTAAAAAGATGGAGGAAGTGGATTTGCGCGACGGCGCCCTCGACGGCCGGATGACCGCCGACGTGACCGCCTGTCCAAGTTGTCGCCGATCCAACAAAGCTTCGCGGCCGCACTGCATTTATTGCGGCGAGCCCCTGCCGGCGATGAGGGCTGTGAAATGAGTTCCTGCCCGCCCGGTGCCAGAACCGCTCCGGACCGAACCGCGCCCGGGGCTTTCCGCAAAGTCCGGCGGATTGCCACCGGCGCGCTGACCGCCTTGCTGGTGGCTGTCGGGGCTGGCTGCCGAACCCAAACGGCTTCGCCGACCCCAAACGCGCTGGCGACGCCCAGCGTCGCGCCCGGAATCAATGCCGAGTATCTGAGGCCCGACTTGAACGTCAGCCAATGGGTGGAGCGCTTCGAGCGGGAAGGCCGGGAAATTTACGATCACCGGCATCGCATCGTGCTGGAGTCGGGAGTGCGTAAAGGCATGGCAGTGGCCGATGTCGGCGCCGGCAGCGGGTTGTTCACCCTGCTCTTCGCCGAAGCGGTGGGCCGGCGGGGAGCCGTGTATGCGGTGGACATTGTTCCCGCATTCCTGACCCATATCGAAGCCGAAGCCGTTGGCCGCAACTTGGACAACGTGCGGACGGTGCTTGCCTCGGAGCGGTCGGCATCCCTTCCAGAAAGGTCGGTGGACCTTGTGTTCATCTGCGACACCTACCACCACTTCGAGTATCCGGCGGAAACCTTGGCCAGCCTGCATGCGGCGCTTCGTCCCCGGGGCAGGTTGGTGCTGTTGGAGTTTCATCGAGAGGAAGGCAGGAGCTCGGACTGGATTATGCGCCACGTCCGGGCCGGCCAGGCGGTGTTCGAGGCCGAGATTACCCGGGCCGGTTTTCGCAAGATCCGGGAGACGCCGTTTCTCCGCGAGAACTACTTCGTTGTTTTCGAAAAGGAGCGGCGCTGAACCATGCCGGCCAACGGTTTGCCCGCCCCCTTTGCGCCGCACGAGACCGCCACGCGCGACGGGCGCCGGCAACTGGGCGGCTGGAGCGCGACGGCGCTGGTGGTGGCCAGCATGGTCGGCACCGGGGTGTTCACCACCAGTGGCTTCCTGTTGAAGGACCTCGGGTCGCCATGGCTCGTGCTGCTGGCCTGGCTGGTGGGGGGCGGGATTGCCGCTCTCGGCGCCCTGAGTTACGGCGCGCTGGCCCGCCGAATCCCGGAATCGGGCGGAGAATTCGTTTTCCTCTCGCGGACGATTCACCCCGCCGCCGGGTTTGTGGCAGGATGGATTTCCCTGCTCGTTGGGTTCTCCGCTCCGTTGGCGGCGGTCGCCTTCGGGTTCGGAAGTTATCTGGCCCCGTGGCTGCCCGGAGTAGCCCCGGAACTGACCGGTACGGCGGCCCTCGCCGCGTTCGCCGGCCTTCATGCCATCGGTGTCCGCTTCGGATCGCGCGCGCAAGACTGGATTGTCACGATCAAGATTCTGCTGATCTTGGGCTTCATCGGAGGCGGACTCACGCGAATCGAAACGGTGGCCGCAACCACTTTGCCGACGGCGGGTCTTGGGGCGTTCTTGATGGCGCTGGTTTGGGTCTCCTTCAGCTATTCGGGTTGGAATGCCGCCGTCTATCTCGGCGGAGAGATTCGCGACCCCGATCGCTGGCTGCCGCGTTCGTTGTTGATTGGCACGGCCATCACGACCGCCTTGTATCTGGGACTCAATGCCGTCTTCGTCCTTGGGGTAGCCGCGTCGCAATTGGCGGGCGAACTGGATGTCGGGCGAATCGCTGCGGAAGCGCTGGGTGGGCCGGGCCTCGCCACGGGGGTCACCCTGACAATTCTGGTCGCGTTAGGCACCTCACTCTCCGCGATGATCATGGCCGGCCCGCGCGTTTATGCGCAGATGGCAGCACAGGGTTACCTGCCACGCTCACTGGCCGCCCGGGCGGGACCTCCGCGGACGGCGATTGCATTCCAGTTGATTCTGGCGGCTGCGATGCTGTGGACGACAACCTACGAAACCTTGCTGACCTACATCGGTTTCACCTTGGGCCTGAGCACCGCTTTGACGGTCGCAGGCCTTTGGCGCTTACGGCTGCGAGAAGGACCCACCCTCCCGGTTCCCGGCTGGCCGTGGGTGCCGGCCACTTTTCTCATCGCTGTCCTCGCGATGACGGTCGCTGTGATTGCCCACCGCCCCATCGTTGCGGCCTGGGGCGGCGCAACCGTGCTTCTCGGCTGGGTGCTCTGGTGGGCGGGAGCCGAACGAACTCGCCGGTGGCGGGGCGCCGGCCAATGAACACAGAGGCGAAATCGCTGTCGAAGACGGAGCGAATAGGCGAGCAGGATTGCCAAACAACCGCGTTGCGGCGCTTTTCTGCTGGCTCGCCGCCGTTGCGATGGCACAGACTGCGCCAGTGTTAAAGGGAATGGATTGAATTGATTTCGATATGGCCAACCCAGAAGCCCCGGAAAACTTGCCCGATCAGCCACCGCCGCTCACCCGCAAGGAACGGCTGGCCGCAAAATTTGAGAACTGGCCGTTGATCCGGCTGATGATCTTTTCGCCGTTGTTCTTGGCGACCGTCCTGCTCTTCCTCTTGGGCGGCGCGACGCTGGCGCTGGCGGTGCCCAAAATCTGGCGAACCACCCCGGAAGGTTTCACGCCCGAAGTGAAGGTCAGCCTGCTGGACTTCTGGCAAGTTCGGTCACTGCGTCGTGCGGCGCAGGCCGCTGAGGAACGAGGCGAGATGCGTGCAGCCTTCGACGGCTGGCGTGCCTCGTGGGCAAACAACTTCGCCGACGAAACCTCGATGCGGGGGGTGCTGGCGATCATCCCCAAGCTTGACAACACCGACGACGCGATCGGCGCCGCTTTGCAGGCGGGCTACTGGCTGCTCCGCATCGGCGGCACCAACACCGCGGACCTCGAACTGATCACCCGCGCCTGGATCAACACGCGCAGCACCACGCTTTCCGACCGCGCCGCTGGTCTGCTCGACTCCCAGAAGAACGAAATGCCCGAAAGCCTCGAACGCCTCTACCTGATGGCCTTGTTTCAAGCGGGCCGAACGGCCGAATTCGGAAATCGGATTCAATCCAACCCCACAATTTTGGCCGAGGTCCGGCAACTCCGCCAAACCTTCGCGGGCGGCAACGACGGGAACGGGGCTGAGCTCCGAGAATTCAAGTCACGGGAACCCAAGTTCGAATACTATTGCCTGGCCTATCTCATCGGCTGGGGGGGGGACAGCGACCGGGGATTCGCCCGCGAGCGTCTGCGTGCCGCTCGTCAAAGCCGCCTGACCGAACAACTGGCGTTTGACCTTGAGTACATCACGATGTTTCACCTCCGCGATTCCCAGGCGTGTGGCGCCCTGCTGCGGGAACTTCAGGATGTCGGTCTCGATGGCATTCGGCACCATGTCGCTTACTGGGCGCTGTTGGCGTACGATGGCCGGCGGGCGGAGGCGGAGCGTCTGGCGCAATCTTCAAATCTCAATCCGCGAAATGCGTTTGAGGCCTTCCGACTGGCCCAGGCTTACGTGGGTTTGGGAATGACGGACCGGGCGAGCGAATTGATTGCCCGATTCGGCGACAACACCGGCTGGGCGGCCGAACTGTTGGTCCTTGAAGCGGACCTCCTCATCCGCGCCCAGAATTGGGATGCGGTGCGGGCACTCGCATTGCGCATCCGCATGATGCCGCGCGCCATGGATTTCCTCGGCGGCTACAGTTGGTATCTCGAAGGTCTCGCCTTGTGGCGTTCGGGAGACCAACAAGGCGCCAGAGAAGCGTTCAACCAGATCACCAAGGTCGGGATAAGTGATCCCGGCATCGCCTTCCAAGTTGGCGAAGGGCTCACCGCGCTTGGCGAAGTTCAATGGGCGCAGCCGGTTCTTCTGGCCCATCGAGACGCATTGAGCGGCAGCCCCGAATACCTCCGCCTCCTGGTGAGAGTCGGAACCTACTTGCGTGAAAGTGACGAAATCCTATCGGCCGCCAAAGCGTACTTCGACAAGCGCCCAAACGACCCTGTCGCCATGAACAACTACGCCGCGGCGCTCATGCTTTTCCGCAAGGAGCCCACGGAGGCTCTGAACCTTGCCCGACGGCTGGTGTCCTTGGCGCCATTTTCGAGCACGGTCCTGGCCAACTACGCCGCAGCGCTCGCAATTTGCGGCCGTTACGATGACGCCGAAACGGTCCTGAAAGACCTCAACATCCGGGCTTTCAGCCCGCCCGAACTCGCCCAGTACTACCTCGCCTACTTCGAGGTGACGCTTATGAGCGGCCGTCTCGAGGAAGCCCGACGGTACCTGCGCCTGCTCGATCGCAATCAGCTTTACCCCCCCCAGATCGAATGGCTCGATCAAGCCGTGAAACGACTTGGCGAGCCCCCGCCCGCCGCGGAAACTCAGTAGCGGGGGCACGCCTGGTTATTGGAAGTCGTTGCGCCGAAAACTGGCTTCTGATCCCCCCTCGGCGGTCTCATTCGCTCGTGGTCTCGGCCGGCAATCCGCTTGCCAACAGCCGCTGACCCGCCTAGCACGTCTGCCATGCAAGTCCCTGTGGTGATGACAGTAATTGGCACCGACCGTCCCGGAATTGTGGAAGCAGTCGCCCGGGTGGTGGCGGAGCATGGCGGTAACTGGCTCGAAAGCCGCATGTGTCGTCTGGGCGGCCAGTTCGCCGGCATCCTCCGGGCACAGGTGCCGCCGGATCGGCGGCTGGCACTCTGTGACGCTCTCAAAGCGATGGCCGCCTCGAGCTTGACCATCGTGGTCGAACAGGACGAGGCCGCGTCCTCGGGACCCCCCGGCGGACTTGCCGTTATCGAATTGCTGGGTCACGACCGCCCCGGAATCATCCGCGAAATCTCGGCCGCGCTCGCCCGGCAAAGGATCAATGTTGAAGAGCTCACCACCGAAGTCGTCAGCGCCCCGATGTCGGGTGAGCCGCTCTTCAAGGCGCGCGCGACCGTCACCGCGCCCGCCGACGCCGATCTGGCCCCACTCCGCCGCCAACTGGAGAAGATCGCGGCGGATCTGCAGGTGGACATTGCGATCCACTCCACGACCGTGACTCCGGCTTGAGGCGCTTTCGCCCAATCCGGCCTCACTCGTCAGCCCCGATGCTTCCGGTGATCGTCAGAGTGCGACCCGCAACATGGCCGAACCGAAGCACACCCGGAACTCGCCGGGAACGCCAGCATCCGACTCGTTCGGCGGTCGCTCCCGGGGGCGGCCATCCCGCTGCCCATGTTTGAACTTGTCGCCCCTTTCGCCCCCGCCGGCGATCAACCCCAGGCGATCGAAAAGCTCGCCGAAGGCTTGCGCCGGGGCTTGAGGCATCAATTGCTCGTTGGAGTCACGGGTTCGGGCAAGACCTTCACGCTCGCCAACGTAATCGCCCGGCTTAACCGCCCGACGCTCGTGCTTTCCCACAACAAGACGCTGGCCGCCCAGCTCTACGCCGAATTCAAGGGCTTCTTCCCCCGCAACGCCGTCGAGTACTTCGTCAGCTACTTTGACTACTACCAGCCTGAAGCCTACATCCCGCGCACCGACACCTTCATCGAGAAGGATTCCAGCCGGAACGACGAAATCGAGCGCCTGCGGCTGTCCACCATGAGCGCGCTTTTTTCCCGGCGCGATGTGGTCGTCGTGGCCAGCGTGTCATGCATCTACGGCATCGGCAGCCGCGAGGATTACGAGCAGATGATCGTCAACCTGCGCGTGGGGCAGGAGCTCTCCCGGGACCAACTCCTTGCCCGCTTGGTGGACCTGCAGTACAGCCGCAATGACGTCAGTCTCGAACGGGGCCGCTTCCGCGTGCGGGGCGACGTCGTCGAGCTGTGCCCCGCTCACACCGAGGACGCCCTACGCCTCGAGTTTTTCGGCGACCAAATCGAGCGCCTGACCCGTTTTGATCCGCTCACCGGCGAGGCGCGCCAGGACCTGGCCGCCACCACCGTCTATCCCGGTGCTCAGTTCGTCACTCCGGCGGACAAGCTCAAGCGCGCCATGCTCACCATTCGCGAGGAGCTCGGCGAACGCATCGCGTGGTTCGAGGCGCGGGGCAAACTCCTTGAAGCCCAGCGCATCAAGATGCGCACCGAGTACGATCTCGAGATGATGGAGGAAATGGGCTTCTGCTCCGGCATCGAGAATTACTCCCGGCACATCGCCCAGCGCCCCCCCGGCTCGCGTCCTTGCACCCTCCTGGATTTTCTGCCCAAAGATTACCTGCTGGTCATTGACGAGTCCCACGCCACCTTGCCGCAAATCGGCGGCATGTCGGCCGGCGACCTCGCCCGCAAGCAAGTGCTCGTGGACCACGGTTTCCGCCTGCCCAGCGCCCTGGACAACCGCCCCCTCAAGTTCGATGAATTCCAGTCGCTGCAGGGCCAGACCATCTACGCCAGCGCCACGCCCGGGCCGATGGAGCTCGAGTGGGCCGCGGGCAACACGGTGGAACTGATCGTCCGGCCGACCGGTCTGGTGGACCCACCGGTAACCGTGAAGCCGCTCAAGGGCCAGATTGACGACCTCATCGAGGAAGCCCGCAAACGCGTCGAACGCAAGGAGCGTGTCCTTGTCACCACCCTCACCAAGCGCACGGCCGAGGAACTGACCGATTACCTGCGCGACATCGGCATCAACGTCCGCTACCTGCACAGCGAAATTGACGCCATCGAGCGCGTGGAAATCCTCCGCGCCCTGCGCAAAGGCGAGTTTGACGTGCTCGTGGGCATCAACCTCCTCCGTGAGGGCCTTGACCTGCCCGAGGTCGCCCTCGTTGCCATCCTGGATGCCGACAAGGAAGGTTACTTGCGCTCCACGACCAGTCTTATTCAGACCGCCGGCCGCGCCGCCCGCCACCTCCGCGGTGAAGTGATTCTCTATGCCGATGTGCTGACGCAGAGCATCAAGCGGTTCCTTGCCACCTCGGAATACCGGCGACAGAAGCAACTCGCCTACAACCGCGAGCATGGCATCACGCCCCGCAGCGTAACTCGCGCGGTTGAAGAGAGCCTGTCCACCCGCCACGCCAACGCCAGCGCGGCGGCCAGCGTCCTGCAAGAGACCGCTGGCAACTTCGACGTGACCGAGACCCTCCGCGAGTTGGAGGAAGAGATGCTCAACGCCGCCAACAACCTCGAGTTCGAGAAAGCCGCCCTCTTGCGGGATCAAATCAAGGAATTGAAGCGGCAGTTCGGGGCGGCCGGGGCCTCCCTCGCCTCCCCCTCACCGATGGCACCGACCAAGGTCAGCTATCGTAAAGCACGGAAGCGCGTGTAAGTCATCGGCAGCAGCGCATCGGACTGCCGGTGGGGCTTCTCAGTTTTTCCCACGGATTATCCCGTTTGCAGTGGGCTTCCTGCATTCCTTTCCGCCCGGTAGGCATTACACTTTCGGCGTGAAAAGAACGCACCCCCTGCCCGTCGCGGCCGCCTCTTTCCGCGGAATCGCGCGAACATCGCCCAGGGTCGCGATCGGACTGCCACGACGACGTTTCCTCGCCCGCGCCGGAGCAGCCGCGGTCACGGCCATGTCCAGCGCCCCATTCCTTGGTGCCGCTGTTTCGGCCACTCTTCGCGCCGCAATCATCGGCCAAACCGGCGACGGCGATTATGGCCACGGGTACGACCGCATCTTGAGTGAGATCGAGAGTGTGGAGGTCGTCGCCGTCGCTGATCCAGATTCGGTCGGACGCGAACAGGCAATCGCCCGTTCTGGCGCACGCCGTGGCTACGGCGACGCCCGGGACGAACGATCGCTCGTCTATCTGCCGACCACCAAGAACGACCCCACATGAAATCAGACTCTGCCGCAGCCCTCGTCCTGGTGGATCCGTCGCAGTTCCCCGCGCAGGTTGAACACGATCTGCTCGCAGCCCTCCGCCGGCGGCAGGCCAACCACAAGTTCCACTATGACAGCGTCAAGCAGGCCCAGAAGTGGCTGCGGGTTCATGAAGCGTTTTCCCCGGCCCGCCGCGATGACGAGGGAGTTCGTCTTTACGCGACTGCCGCTGCGGCCCTGGCCGAAAACTGGCGAGTGAACGCCGTCCAAGTGGTCGGGCTCGGCTGCGGCGGCGGCCGGAAAGATGTTGCCCTGATCTGGGAATTGGCCCGTCGCGGTCGCTCGGTTGGTTACGTGCCTTTGGACGTGAGCCTGCCCTTGACGCTCGTGGCGCGGGAGGCGGCACTCGAGGAGCTGCCGCCGGAACGAATTCAATCCGTTGTGTGTGACGTGGCGGTTTGCGGCGACCTGAACGGCTTGCTCGCCCCCCTGCGCCCAGCAGGCGCGGCCCGGTGCTACACCTTTTTCGGGATGGTCCCGAACTTCGAGCCGGGCGCGTGCCTGCCCTCCTTGGCCGGGTTACTGGAGGCCTCGGACCGGTTGTTGGTCAGTGCCAATCTCGCGCCGGGCGATGACTACGCGAGCGGCGTGGCGCGCGTGCTCCCGCAGTACGACAACGCCCCCACCCGCGACTGGCTGTTGACCTGGCTGGAGGACCTCGGCGTGGACACCCAGCGAGACGGGGTGCTGCGCTTTCTGGTTGAAGCCGACCCCGGCGGATCGCCCCTGCGGCGGATCGCGGCGTACTTCGATTTCCACAAGTCCCAAACCCTCCGCGTGGCGGGCGAGACGTTCATCTTCCAGCCGGGCGAATCGTTTCGGTTGTTCTTCTCGTACCGCCACACCCCCGAATTGCTGCGCGGGCAACTCGCGGGCGTCGGACTTCAGGTGGAAGCAAGTTGGCTCCTGCCCTCCGGCGAGGAGGGGGTGTTCCTCTGCCGCCCGGTGCCTACGCCTCGCCGGCCTGGGCCTTGAACGTCGGGTGGCGATACCGATACCGCACGGCAACCAGGCTGAACAGCACGCCGACCACCGCCGTCAGGGCAGCGTAGAGCAGGAACCGCGACGGGCTGACCGAGGCGTCTTCGGCGCCCGCCCCGAGAACCTTGGTGATGCCGGTGACGAGCAGATTGCCGAGCGCCACCGTCAGCAACCAGAAGCTCATGATCGTGCTGCGCATCGCCGGCGCCGCCTCCGCGAAGGCGAACTCCAGCCCGGTTGTCGAGAGGAGAACCTCGCCGGTGGTCAGCACGATATACGGCACCGTCTGCCACAGCACGCTGAGCTGCTCGCCGGCCTCGATGCGTTGCTGCAGCCACGCGACGATCACAAACGACGCCGCGCCAAAGAACATGCCCGCCCCCATTCGCCGCAGCGGCGTGGCCAGCCGGCCCAGCAGCGGATACACGCCCAAGGTCAGCAGCGGCACCAGCACCATCACCAAGGCTGGATTGGCTGACTGCATTTGCTCCGCGCCGATGGTGAATCCGAACACGTCAAACGGGACCATCTTCTTCCCTTGGAGCACCCAGGTGGACGTCGTCTGGTCGAACAGCGCCCAAAACACCGGCACGAGAGCAAAGACAAACAAGATGGGCCCCACGGAGCGGGCGGCCGACACTTCCGCCTCGCTGTGGCGACGGGCCGCCGCCTGCCAGAACGAGTCGGGCAGTTCGAGCCGACCGGTGAGGCTCATCGCGACGATCAGCAAGTACCAGACCCCGACGCCCACAAGCGCCGTCCAGCCAAGGCCGCGGGCGAACGCGGTCACGTCGTGCATGAGCGCCACCACCGTCAATGCCACCATCGCGAGCGCCGGGAGGCCGAGGCTGGCGAGGATGTTGATAATCGGTGCCGGTGTCAGCCTGGGCTGCAGGCGGAAGGCGCTGAGGAAAACTTTCAAAAAGCCAGCCGTGTTCGTATGCCGCGCGGGCGGCACGCGCGTGTAGTGTTTGGTGCCCAGCCAGAAGATCAGCACCGCGATCACCATGAGCACGCCGGGCACGCCAAACGCCCACGCATAGCCCTCCTTGTCCTTCACCCACGGCACGACCAAGAATGAGAAGAACGATCCGAAGTTGATGGACCAGTAAAACGCCCCGTAGGCCCTTTGCAGCAGGTGGCCTTGCTCGGGCTTGAACTGGTCCCCCATGAATGCCGAAACGCAGGGCTTGATGCCGCCCGAGCCAAACGCAATCAAACCCAACCCCACCGCGAGGCACGCCATCTTCGCGCTGACCGTGTCAAAGAAGCCGCTGCACGCGAGGACTCCGTTGCCCAGTGCGTACACCATCGAAACGTACAAAATCGTGTAGTAGCGCCCGATGAGCCGGTCGGACAACCACGCACCCAGCAACGGCATGAAGTAGTTCGCGAAGATGAACAGGTGGATGATACTGGTGGCCGTGTCGGCGGTCTGCCCGAGGCCCCCGTGGCTGCCGCCCACCACCTGGCCCGTGATGTAGCCGGCGAGGACACTGCGGATGCCATAGTAACTGAAACGCTCGGCCGCCTCGTTGCCGACGATGAACGCGGCCGACAGCGGCATCCGGTTGTTTTTGGGATCAGGGGACGGAGAGCTCGTCATGTGGTGAACATTTCC
>CALJWR010000202.1 GCA_937976685.1 uncultured Verrucomicrobiae bacterium | reverse complement strand
GCCGGGAAAGGTGTCGTTGTTGTCCTCCGTGTACATCAGCATCGCGAGGGCAAGCTGCTTGAGGTTGCCGCGACAGACCGTCTGCTGACCTTTGCCTTTGGCCTTCGACAGCGCGGGCAACAACATACCCGCGAGGATGGCAATGATCGCGATGACGACGAGCAACTCGATCAGGGTGAAGCCACGTTTTTTCATAAACTGGAGGTTTGTCTCAGACCAACGTCGCGAACGCCAATGGGCATGTCAAGCACCGGTCGAGTTTCGACCGGACTGTGCGCGGAAAAGCCTACGGAAACGGGGCGGAGGCCAACGAGCCTCCGCCCCTGCGGGCGTAATTTCCCGTCGTTAGAATTCGGCCCGCAGGCTCACGTAGCCGAACCGCCCGTACCCTGGCAGGCGGGCGCCTACCGGCACGTCGCTGCCGGCGACGCGGTTCACGCCACCCAGATGGTCGGCGTAGTCCTCGTCCAGCAGGTTTTCGACGCCGGCATCAAGGCGCAGGTGGCGGCTGAAACGGTAGCCGGCACGCAGGTTGCACACGATGTAACCCGGCGTTTCCGGTTCGTCGTTGTAGCGCGAGACCTCCGTCTGCTCGGCGGCCAGCGCCACCTCCGCCGTGGCTTCCAGGTTCCGCCAGCGGAAATCCAGCGCCACGTTTCCGCGCAGGGGCGCGATGCGATAGAGGTTGTCGCCCGTGTCCTCGTTCCGGCCGCGCAAATAGCTCAACCCACCACGCAGCGTGAAGTTTGTGGTGATCAGCCAGCGGGCATCGGCATCCACTCCGTACAACTCGACCTGACTCAGGTTCTGATACTGCAGCACGGGCCGGCCAGCGGGGTCACGCCGCGCGATGGGCGTGCCCTGGATGTAGTCGCTCACCCAGTTGTAGAAGGGACTGACTCGGGTTTCCCAGCGCGACCCGCGAAAGGCGGCGGTCAGGTTGACCTGATGCGACGCCTCCGGGTCGAGGTCCAGATTGCCGAGATAGGTGCGGCCGTCGGCCTGACCGGCGCTGGCGCTCAACGGCGTCCAGAGGTAGCGCTCGAGGCTGCTGGGTGAGCGGACCTTCCGCGCGCCAGCGAGCTCGACCGTCGTCCAGTCCGCCGGCCGAAAGCGGACGGAGCCCATACCCTCGAAGTTCACGTCGGTAAAGTCGTGGCTCCGGGCGTTGAACGCGGCGGCGTCAGCGGCGGCAGGGGCGTACCACCGCTCGATCGCAGCGGCGTCCATCAGCACGGTGTCGTTTCGCGCGCCGACGATCGTCTGCCAACGCGGCGACCAATCCCGCTGCCATTCCAAGTATGCGCCCACCCGGAAACGCGTGGCTTCGTTGAGCGTGTCCTGCTGCAGGCCGGTGGCGGCGTTTTGCTGGAAGGCATCGAATTCATTGCCGTGGAAACCGGCCCCGATGCGGAATTCATCACGGTCCCGGCGAACTCCTGTATCCAATTGGAAGCCCGTGTCCTTGCTGTGGGCGGGCGAGAACATGCGGTTCATCCCGGCCGGCCGCAGCGAGTAGTTGTCCATCAGGTGGTCCGTGCGGTGATGATAGAGCCGGCCGGAGAGGGGGCCGACGGTATGTTCGCCGTCAAACTTGACGCCGAAGCCGTAGCCGTCGTCCTCGATCATGTCCATGGGGAGCGCCGGAGTGCCCGTGTCGCGGGTGCGGGTGTAGCCGGCATCCAGAGACCAGACGCCGGGCGAGGTCTCCGCGGCGAAAAGGAGACCGTGCTGGGCGATGTCGTAGCCCGTGTCGCGAACGCGTCCGCCCGGGAACCGATAGTCTTCCCCCTTCTGCCACGAACCGCGGTAGCTGCCGCTGAAGGTGCGGTTGGCTGCGCCCACCGCACCGCCCACATTGAAGCCGTCGTCAACTCCGCGGTAACCGCTGGAGAGGTTGCCGAACGGACGCCAGGTCTGATTGGTATTGAACCGGGGTGGGGGCGGTTCCAGCCGAACGGAGCCGGCAATGCTGTCTCCACCCCAACTGACCGGGGTAATGCCGGGCACGACAATCAGCGTATCGGCGAACTCCGGTGCCGCGTAGTGGAGCGGCGGGTCCATGTGATTCGGGCAGGCCGGGGTCAGCGTCATGCCATCCACGGTGGTGCGTACGCGGTCGCCCCACAGGCCGCGAAGCTGGGGAATGCCGGTCAACGGCCCATTGCGGACGACCGCAGCTCCGGGCAGGTCCTGCAACAGCCGGGACGAGTCCACGATCGCCGCGCGGGCGGCGGGCGTGGTGTCAGCGAAGCTCGTGCTTAGCGGAGCCCCTGCGGGCAGCCTCAGCTCGCTGTTCAGGTTGGTGCCCATGACGACCACGCGTGGCATCGGTTCGGCGGGAGCGGCCGGTTCCAAGGCCAGACCCGGCAAGGCCATCAAGGTCAGGGCGCCGGCCGCGGCAAAAGAGACGGGTGATTTTCGGCGCCGGAGATTTCGCGGACGATTCGAAACGGAGTGTTTATCTTTCGCGTCAAGGTTTGGATTTCGAACTTTGGTTTTTTGTTTCACGACGATTTAAGGGTTAAAGGTTTTCCAAGGATCGGACACAGAACACTCCCACCGCCTCCTGCCCGCCGGCTCACTGGCCGTGGGAGGAGGAGGGAAGCAGCTTGCGACCGAGCGGCAGAACGGCCACCGGTCGCGGTGAAGCGTTGAGGCCGGGCTGGGGAGCCCGGAGTCACCCGCAGCGGGGCGGCGGTTTGGGCGGGGGGAAGCGAGGGCCGGCCCGGGCGGCGTCCGGAGCGACCGCGATCCAAGCAAGCACCGCCGATGGTGGCCCTGCCTTCAGGGCTGCATCGAGCGGTAGCAATTCCAGCGTTGAACCAGGCCGTTGCCAGGGAGTCTTTTCACTGTCGTCGTGCTGACCCTTCTGGGCCTGGTGGCACAAGGCGCAGGGCCGCCGGCCGCTGAAGGTCTGGGCGATG
>CALJWR010000201.1 GCA_937976685.1 uncultured Verrucomicrobiae bacterium | reverse complement strand
GCGAACGGTATCAGTTGTTTGTCAACGGGGTGCTGGTACTGACGGGACCCATCCGGGACTACACGGCTTTCTCGGGCTTTCCGGACGTGTACGAGACGCCGAACTTCATCTTCCTTGGGGACAACACGAGTTCCGCCGCCGCCGAAGTGGATCTGTTCCATGTTGCGATCATTCGGCCGCCCACCCTTGCCGTGACCGCCTCCGGCGCGCTGCGGTGGTCCGGGATACCCGGCCAACGTTATGCGGTTGAAAGCAGCACGGACCTGCGCCATTGGACGCGCGCCGGCACCGCGCACTCGGCGACGGAGGAATTCTCGTGGCAACCGTTCTCCGAACTGGCCTCGGAGCATTTTCGCGTCGCGTTTCCCTGAATCCTTGCTCGGAAAGCACGTGTGGGTAGCCGACCGGGAGTTATCCAAAAATAAACCGGCCGGAGCGAGGGGTACTCGTCTCCGGCCGGGCGGGCCCGCGTAGCCGCGGGTAATTCTCAAAACGGGCGGCTGGCGTTTTACGGGGTCAACGAGCCGGCCGGGGCGTCCTTGTTGATGGCTGCCAGCACTTCATTCGTAAGGTCGGGCACGCCGGCCTGATACACGATCAAGGGGGTCTGGTTGACGCTTTCACCGGCGGTATCCAGCACCAGAGCGTAGCCGGCGGCTTTCGCGCGTTTGCCCACTTCCTCCCGGATGTCGCGGAGGATGTTGTCGCGCATCCGCTTAATCTGGTCGGAAATCTGGCTGCGGAACTGCCGCTCGAAGGTCGCCACGCTGGACTCGATCTCCTTGATCTCGGCGAGCTTCTGTTCGGCCGTCTTTTTGCGGCGGTCCCGCTCGTCGGGGGCCACGGCCGGGTCGTTGGCGCTCTCGACCAGTTTGCGATACTCGTCGTTGGCCTTCTGGTAGTCGTCCACCATCTTCTTCCGCTCTTTCTCGAACTCGGACTGGCGGTCTTTGACGGTGGAATCGGATTGCTTGGTCTTCCAGTAACCGTCGAACACAGTCTTTAGGTTGATGACCGCCACCTTGACTTCGGCGGCCTGGGTCATGGGTGCCAGAAGGCCGAGGGTGAGGGCGAGCAGCAGCGGTTTCGGTCGGATGAGGTTCTTCATGTTTTTTGTTCGCAGTTCAAAGCCGTTCACAGATCGCGGTTCCAGCCGATGCCAAACTGAAAGCGACCGTCACCGTCGTTAAACTTCTTGTCGTACGTCATCGGAATGGCGTAGTCCAGCCGCATGGGCCCCAAGCCGGGAATGTTCAGGCGAATGCCGATACCGACATCGTCACTGTACGCGCCATAATCTGGGCCGGCCGTTTTGAAGCTGTAGGGTTCAGGATACACGTTCCCGATGTCATAGAACACGGCGAAGCGAATTCGTTCAATAATCGGGATGCTGTATTCGACTGAGGCGAACCAAAGCGTGCCGCCGCCGACCGGCTCGGTACCGTAGGTGGAGTCGCGCGGTCCCACGTCGCGGAAGTCGTAGCCGCGCAGGTTCCACATGCCGCCGAGGTAGAACTTGTCGTACAAATGAACGAATTCATCGCCGCTGTGGGTATCCACGACACCAATGCGGCCGGTCAATTCGATGATATGGCCCTGCAGGAAGCCGCGGAAGTAGCGGCTGGCGGAGAGTTCCAGCTTGTAGAAGTCCGCGTCGCCGCCCAACGGGCCTCCCGCGTACTCCGTCATAAAGTAGGTCCGGCCGCCGCGGGAAGGGAGCAGCACGCTGTTGCGGGTGTCGTTGCCGATGAGACTGCCGACCTTGGACACCAGCGTGTAACCTTCTTCGCGGCGAACTTCCGGTGGCACCGGGTCCACGGTCTTGATGTTCCCGTTGGCGTCCACGATCTGATAGGTGTCCGGCATGTCTTCGTACCCGACATTTTCAATGGTGTAATCGAGCCCCCCGATCCAGAAGTCGTTCCACAGCGTTCGGCGCAACCCCACTTTCCCTCCGCCCAACGATTGGTCGTAGAGTTTGCTGTAGTATCCCAGTTGCCGGTAAAACAAGTCGAGGCTGAAGGACAGCTTCCGCCCGAGGAACCAGGGCTCGATAAACGTCAGCACGTAATCCTGCCGCCGCGTGCCGAACTGCGTCCGGAGCCGGAGCTTCTGCCCGCCGCCCGTGCTGAAGAAGTACGGCCACTTCAGGGCGTCGGAGTTTGCCTGCCCAATCTCCAGGAAGCCGACCAGACCGTCCAGCGAGCTGAATCCGGCACCGAGGCGGAGATCGCCCGTGTTCTTTTCCTCCACACCGATCACGAGGTCCTTCTTGGTCGGGACATCCGTGGGTTCTGGTGACGCATCCACCTTGGCGAAGTAGTTCAGGCCGTAGAGGCGGTTGGTACTGACGCGAACCCGGACCATGTCGAACACCTCGCCGGGATTCACCGCCAGTTCCCGCCGGAGAACCTTGTCCTTGGTTTTGGTGTTGCCGCGAATTTCGATGCGCTCAATGAACGACTTGTCGCCCTCGTTGATGCGGTACACCAAGTCAATCGTCCCCTGCTCGATATTGGGAATACGACTGGGTGTCACCCGCGCGTCAATGTAGCCACGCGCCCCGTAGAAGTCCTCGATGCCCTCGCGATCCCGCGCCAGGCCTTTCGGCGTAAAGATGGCGCCTGCGCCGGTCTGCAGGCCGCGATACACCTTGTTTTTGTCGCGCACGACAACCCGAGCCAGGATTTCCTCGGTCGGGAAAAGCTTGTTTCCCTCCAGTACCACCGACCCCACCCGGTACTGCCGTCCCTCCGAAACGAAGAACTTGATGATCATCTCGGAGGGGGTCTTCTCTTCGAACTGGACGTCCTTGATTTCGAAATCAATGTAGCCGGCGTCCCGGTAGAACTCGACCAGCCGCTCCCGATCCTCCTCGAACACCTCGTCCTTGAGTTTGCCGCTGCCCGTCAGCCAGGAGAACATCCAGTGCCGGCGGGTCTTGATGACCCGCTGCAACTTGCGCTGCTTGAAGGCCTCCGCGCCGATGAATTGCACATCGTCAATCTTCACCTTCGGAGCTTCCGTGATCTCGAACGTGACCGTGCCCTTGCCCAGGCGGGCGTCAATGACCGGCACGTACTCGACCTTCGTCTTCTGCCGCCCGGCCTTCTGATAGCGCTTGAGAATTTCCTGCCGGTCGTTGAACAGCTTCCGTTCGTCCAACGGTTCGCCCACCTTTGAACTGAGCTTCTTGCGCAGCTTGCTGTCGCTGAGGGCCTGGTTCCCGGTGAAAAGGATCTGCGTTAGCGTCGGCTTGCCCTGCACCTTGTAAACGAGGCGCAGCCCGTCCGCTTCGGGTTCGGCGGTCACCTGGATGTTGTAGAAGTAACCGGTGGCGTAAAGACTGCGGACATCGTCGTCCACGCTGTTGCGGGTGTAGAGATCCCCTTCCTTGACCCGGATGTTGGACCGGATGAGCGCATCGCTGCACGCGGGCGGCCCAATGTGTTCGATGGCGATCCCTTTAATCCGGCCCTCGGCCATCTGCGAGAGTGTAGGTCCCGCCAGCAGGCAGGCGAGAACGATCGCGAAAGGAGACCGCAGGAGAATGGAGAGAAGGCGTTCCATGACGGGTTACGATGCTTCCGCGGCGCCCACCTTGGATGCGCTCTCGTACCGGGTGTAGGACCGGAAGAACGTGAGATGCACGTCCCCGGTGGGGCCATTGCGTTGCTTGGCGATCAGCAGATTCACGGGCAGGGCGTCGGCGTCCGTCGGGGCGTCTTCATCGTCATCCGCCGGAGCGGGCTTCTTAGGGTTGTTCGGATCGGCTTTGTACAGCAGGCCAACAAGGTCGGCATCCTGTTCGATGGCACCCGACTCGCGCAAGTCGGAAAGCCGGGGCCGGCGCGTCTTGTCCCGCTCAACTTCGCGGTTGAGCTGGCTCAGGACGATCACCGGCACTTTCAGTTCCTTGGCCAGGGCCTTGATGCCGTTCGAGATGTCGGAAATCTCCTGTTGCCGGTTTTCTTGCGCCCGCCGGCCGGCGGCATGGAGAAGTTGCAGGTAATCAATGACGAACAGCTTGATCCCGGCCTGCTGGTGCATTCGGCGCGCCCGCGCCCGCAACTGCAGGATCGAAAGCCCCGGGGTGTCGTCAATGATGAGCTTGGCTTTCGACAGTTGGCCGGCGGCGGCCGTGAGCTTGGGGAAGTCCCGTGCCTGGAAGAACCCCTCCCGCACACTGCGGAGGTTGACCCGCGCCCGGGAGCACAACATGCGCATGACCAGCGATTCGGCGGTCATCTCCAGGCTGAAGACCCCGACCGGAGAATTGCCTTCGGTCGCCACGTACTCGGCGATGTTCATGGCGAGGGAGGTCTTGCCCATGCTCGGGCGGGCCGCGATCACGATCATCTCCCCGCCGTGCAGGCCGTTGGTCATCTTGTCCAGGTCGCGAAAACCCGTCGCTAACCCGGTCAACTGCCCCTTTCGCTCGTGGAAGCCTTCAACCGTGGAGACAGCCTGCTTCACCAAAGTCTTGATGCTTTGGGTCGAGGAGTCCACCCGCTCTTCCGTAATCCGCAGGACGTCGCGTTCGACCTCATCCAACAGTTTCTGCACGTCGTCCTGTTCGTCGTACCCGCGCGCGATGAACTCGGTGCAGCGCTGGATCAGTCGGCGCAGGATGAACTTCTCGCGAATGATCTCGAGGTAGTAGTCCAGGTTGGCGGCCGACGGCACGGCATCCATCAACGCGGAGAGCGCGGCGTAGCCTCCGACGGCCTCCAGTTGATTACGGTCCCGCAGGCGTTGTCCGAGCGTCACCAAGTCCAGCGGCTGGCGGGCGTCGTACATTTCGACCATCGCGGCGTAAACGGTCTGGTGCCGCAGATCGTAGAAGACCTCCGGCCCCTGCTTCAGACGTTCAATGCAAACGCCCATGCCTTCTTGAGGCGATAGCAGGACGCACCCCAGAACCCCACGTTCAGCCTCGATGGAATGAGGCGGCAGCCGGTCCTGGCGCAACGGATCGGCGGCGGCGGTTTTCTGCCGGCGGGATCGTTTCAGATCGGCCGCAGTCGTCGCCGGGCTCGGCGCCGAGGAGGCCGACTCCGGATTGGCGGTTTGGTCACTCAAGAGCGAAAAGCAAAACCCCTTCTCGCCCTGTCGGCAATACCGGAACAATGTCGCAGCCGACGGGGAACGGCCCCTGAGGGGCGGGTGATCTCCGCGAGGTCCGCCTGGCCCCTGTTCCGCTCCCTTCTTTAGCGTTTTGGGTCGTTGATGATGTGGCGATTGCTCCCAGTTCGGCCGGACTTCCCCTCCGGGTCAGTGC
>CALJWR010000200.1 GCA_937976685.1 uncultured Verrucomicrobiae bacterium | reverse complement strand
TCGGCGCGAGGACGTGCCGCATCCGCTGGACGGTTTTGGCATGTTGGTGCCGGCGGTGGAGCGATTCCAAATCTTGGGCACGCTGTTTTCGTCTTCGCTCTTTCCGAACCGCGCGCCGACGGGCCACGTGCTGTTGACGACGTACGTGGGCGGCGTGCGAGCGCCGGAGCTGGCTTTGAAGCCCCAAGACGAACTGGTCGCGCTGACGGTCGCCGATTTGCGGGCGATTCTTGGCGTGCGGGGCCAGCCCACTTACCGGCATTGCGTCGTCTATCCGAGGGCGATCCCGCAATACGAAGTCGGTTACGGACGGTTCAAGGCGCTGATGGACGAGGTCGAGGCCAAAGCGCCCGGGGTGTTTCTGGCCGGCCATTTCCGCAACGGCATCTCGCTCGGCGACTCGATCATCGCCGGTCACGACGTGGCGGAAAGGATCGCGGGGTGGCTCGGCCAACAGGCGGGGGCGTAGGGCGGACGACGGCCGGAGCCCTTTACCGGCGCACCCACCGCCGCGCCTTGTGCTCGAAGCGCGGCAGGCTGCCCGGTGGCGCGGCCGTGACCGGGACGCGCAGCGCGAACGCGGACTGGAAGGCGCCGGCGATCCGCCGCAACAAACCCGCGAGGTCAGCGCAGCCCGCGGTCGGTTCGATCTTCACCTCCAGATCGGCCAGACCCTCGGGTTGGGTGAACGTCACTTGATATTCGGCCACCTCCGGGAACTGTCGCAGGACGGCCTCGACCGCTCCCGGATACACGTTCACGCCGCGCACGATGATCATGTCGTCAGCGCGGCCAAGGATGCCGCCTTCGAGGGCGAGGGTGGCCCGGCCGCACGCGCAGAGCGGCGCGTTGAGATCCTCGGGCGCGTGACGGGGCTGAACCAGATCGCCGGTCCGGTAGCGCAGCAGTGGCGAGCCGATGCGAGCAAGGGTCGTGAGCACCAGCTCGCCCCGCTGGTTGGCGGACACCGGGGTGCCGGAGCAGGGATCAAGCACCTCGGCGAAAACGTATTCCTCCATCACGTGCAACACGCCGGGTTGGACGGGGCACTCGTACGTCACCGGGCCGACCTCGGTCATGCCATGGTGGTCGAAGACACGCGCTCCCGGCCAGAGGGTCTCAAGGTGGGCGCGGGTGGCGGGAATGCTGCCACCGGGTTCGCCGGCCACGACCAGGCAGCGCACCCGCGAGGCCGCCAGGGTGATGCGTTCGGCGCGCGCCGTCTCGGCCAGGTGAATCGCGTAGGTGGGGGTGCAGCAAAGAACCGTGGCTTCGAGATCGAGCAGCAGCCGCAGACGGGCGGCGCTGGTCAGGCCGCCGCCCGGGAGGCACAGCGCACCCAGGGACTCCGCCGCCTCAAAGGCGAGCCAGAAACCGATGAACGGCCCAAACGAGAAGGCGAACATCACTCGATCGCCGGCTGCCACACCGGCCGCGCGCAGCACCTCGGTCCAGGCGGCGACGAGCTCGTCCCAGCTTTCGGGCGTGTCCAGCCACCGCAGGGGCGTGCCGCTGGTCCCGCTGGTCTGGTGGCAACGGGTGTAGCGCGACAGCGGATACGTGAGATTGGTTCCGAACGGCGCGTGCCGGCGCTGGTCTTCGACCAGCTCGTCTTTGGAAGTCAGCGGCGTCCGGCGCGAGAATTCACTCAACGAGCCGACCTTGCGCAAGGGGTCAGCGGCCGACCCGAGCCGCCGCGTTTGAAAAGGATTGGCGGGAATCGTGGCGGCGAGCAGTTCGCGCAGCCGCCGCAACTGTTGCGTTCGGATGGCGGCGCGGGAAGCTGGAACGGCCCCGGCCATGGCCGCCTCACCGCTGCCCGGCCGCGGCGGAAGCGGACACGGGCGCGGTCAGCGCGGCGGGTTTGGCCGGCGCGGGCGCCGGCTTGAAGTAGCTGACCAGACACCCACCGGCTGCGGCGAGCCCGATGCCCAGGTAGAACTGCCATTTCACACCGCTCCAGCCACCGGCCGGCGGGTGTTGGATCATCGAGTAAATCGCGTTCACCACCGGCGCCCCGGCGAAAACGATGGACATCACCACCGCCGGCGTACCCTTTGCGCCGAAGGCCAGCAACACCCCGAAGGCGCCGGCTGCACCGGCGACGCCGGCGATCAGCGACCACCACGAGCCTTGGGCGGTGTACCCGGTGAAGGCCTGTCCCTTGATGAGCAGCAACACCAGCGGCGCCAGCACGGCGGTGAGAAAGTACGCCAGACCGACGAAGAGGAACGCTTTGTAGCGGAGGATCGTCGGATCCATTTTCGGTCCGCTGGCGGGCTGCATCAGCGCCTGCCCCTTGTGCAGCAGCACGCCGTAAACGCCCCAGCAGGCGACCGTCATCAGTGCGAAGACCAGCCAGGTAAGGCTGGTGTGGCTCGAAGTGGTTCCACTCATGGGCCGGTAGGGTACCATCTGACAACGCCAGTTCAAACGGCGAACTGCGCGTCAGTGTGCCGCCAACCGGTGCGTGGCCCGAGCGCGGCCGAAGCGATCCATCCCCCGATAGGGCGTGCGTTGGGGGGGCCGGTGGCCCGGGGCCAAACCTACGCGACCGGGACTTCGACCGGGGCAATCGCAGGTTTGTCACTCCGGAGCTTGAGACGTTCCGGGGCCTTGACGAAGCCGTGTTGCACAAACCAGTTCACCGCATCGGCCAGTGCCTGACGGGGCGGCGTCTGCGGAAGACCGAGTTCGCGAATGGCCTTCTCCGGCGTGAAAAACATCTTGTACTTGGCCATCCGCACGCCCGCCACGGGCACGCGGGGGGTGGAGCGGGTGACAAAGGCCATGGTCTCGCTGGCCCGGGCAGCAGCCATGGCGACCAGCCGTGGCATGGCCAGGCGGGGGGCTTTCAATCCGGTGAGATCGGCCAGTTCGTCCAAGGCTTGTTTCAGGGTCCAGTTGCCCTCCGCGTTGCCCAGGATGTATCGCTCGCCGATCCGGCCTTTCTCGGCCGCCAGGATATGGCCCACAGCCACGTCCCCCACATGCACCCAGTTCAGGCCGGTGTTCAGGTACGCCGGCATCGCGCCATTGAGGAAGTCCACGATGATCTTGCCGGTGGGGGTGGGCTTGAGATCGCGGGGCCCGACCGGCGCGGTCGGGTTCACGATCACGATCGGTGCCTTGGCGGCGAGATTCCGGGCAATCTCCTCGGCGCGCCACTTGGTCCGCTTGTACTCGTTGGTCATGTCCGAGTAGCGCGCGGAGTCGAGTTCGTCCGAGGGGTGAGCAGAGGTCCGTTTCATGCCCGGCGGACGGAGCACCCCCACCGTGCTGGTATAGACAATCCGCTCGCAACCCGCATCGGCCGCGGCGTGCAGGGCATTGCGCGTCCCGTCAACGTTGGCGCGGATCATGGGCTTGTAGTCCCGCAACCACAGCGCATACAGCGCCGCGACGTGGAAACACCAGTCGCAGCCCTTCATGGCGGCGGCCAGCCACGCTCGATTGCTGAGGTCGCCCTCGATGGGCTCGTAGGCCAGACCTTCCAGCGCGCGTGTGTCCGCGCCCGGACGGATCAAGGCCTTCACCTCGTGTCCACGGGCGATCAGTTCGCTGACCAAGTTGGAGCCGATGAAGCCCGTGGCTCCGGTGACGAAACATTTCACGACTTAACTTTGCCTTTGGCCGGGGCAACTGTTCAACCCCAAATGCGGTGGCAACTTGCTTACGCAATCCTGCGGAAACGGCGTTCGGGCAACGGGTGCCTCCTTCTGGCCGGTCAAATTGGCTTTTGGCCGGTGGCTGTTTCCGACTACCGTGTTCGGAAGCTGTGTTATGGGGCTGCGCCTTTTCAACACTCTGACCCGACGGGTCGAGGACTTCACGCCGTGGGATTCGGCCGGGCGGGCCGTGGGCATGTACTGCTGCGGACCGACGGTCTATGACTTCGGCCACATCGGAAACTTTCGGACGTTCGTGTTCGCCGACCTGGTTCGTCGCTACCTCGAATTCCTCGGTTACCAGGTTCGCCACGTCATGAACGTCACGGACGTGGAGGACAAGATCATCCGGCGCGTGCGCGAGACCGGCCTCCCGCTGGCCGAGTACACCGGCAAGTACGAGACGGCATTTTTCGAGGATTGCCGGGCGCTGAACCTCCTGCCGCCGCACGACCTGCCTCGCGCCACCGCGCACATCCCCGAGATCATCGCCCTGATCGAGAAGCTTGTGGCCCGCGGCATCGCCTACCGCGCCGCGGACGGCTCGGTTTATTTCAGCATCGAGAAGTACCGCGGCTGCGGCTGCCGCTATGGGGTGCTGAAGCATCTGGACTTCGAGCAGATGCGCGTGGGCGAGCGGGTGGCGGCGGATGAATACGACAAGGAGTCCATCGCGGATTTCGCGCTGTGGAAGGCGCGGGTTCCCGAGGACGGCGCGGTCTTCTGGCCCAGTCCGTGGGGCGAGGGCCGGCCCGGCTGGCACATCGAGTGCAGCGCGATGAGCATGAGGTATCTGGGGCCGAGCTTCGATCTGCATCTCGGGGGCGAGGACCTGGTGTTTCCGCATCACGAAGATGAAATCGCTCAGAGCGAAGGCGCGGGCCTGCAGGACGGGGGCCGGCCGTTTGTGAAGTACTGGTTGCACGGCGCTTTCCTATTGGTCGAGGGCAGGAAGATGAGCAAATCGCTCGGCAATTTCTTCACCCTGCGCGACCTGCTCGCCAAGGGCTTCAACGGGCGCGAGATTCGCTACCTCTTGCTCACGGCGCATTACCGCGACGCGTTCAACTTCACCTTGGAGGGCCTCGCCGGTGCCCGGTCCGCACTGGCACGGATTGATGAATGCCTCGCAAAGCTCGCCGACATCGCCGGCGGCGCCGCCGCGGAACCGGATGCCGCCGTCCTGGCGCGTTTCACTGGCGCGCTGGATGATGACCTGAACATTTCGGCCGCCTGGGCGGTGGTGTTCGAATGGGTGCGCGAGTTGAACCGCGCCGCGTCCGCCGGCGAACTCACGGCGCCCAAGGCTGCCGCGGCCCTGGCAACGTGGCGC
>CALJWR010000199.1 GCA_937976685.1 uncultured Verrucomicrobiae bacterium | reverse complement strand
TTGAAGTCATGGCGTCCGACCAACCGTCGCGCCGCCGGCTGGGCGGGATGCTGCGGCGCGACGCGCCTGCGCCCCCGCCCAGCAGACAAGAGGCAAAACGGAATCTACAGAAAGAACGATACACAACTTTGCCCGGTCGTTCGAATGGTGCGGGCCACCGCGCCGGTTTCCGCAGCCACCCGCCTCCGTCCATCCAACGCCGGCCGACTTGGCGGGAGCACCCGCGCCCGTTTGCGGGGCGAGATTTGCGTTGAGAGAGCCGGACCCTGGATGCTACTTTTCGGGACCTATGAAACGTTTCCTGCTTGCCCTCCTTTGCGCGGTCTCCGCCCTGTGGCTGCTGCCAGCCTGCGGTCCCGGCCAGCCCAAGGTGAATGTTGCGGCCCACTTGGAAGCTCTCAAGGGCACGGATAACGATGCCAAGGCCGATGCCTTGGGCGAGATTGCCAAGGCGGGCCCCGGAGCGGCTTCCGCCGTGCCGCAGCTTATCGAGCTGCTCAAAGATCCCGACCCACTGATCCGGCGTCTGGCGGCTTATGCGCTTTTCGAGATCGGGCCGCCGGCGGCCAAGCCTGCGCTGCCCGAACTGCGCAAGCTGCTGCAGGACGAGAATCGCGAAGTCATCACCCAGGCCCTGAACTCGGTGCGGAAGATTGATCCCACCGGTCCCGAGGCCAAGATGGCAGTCCCAAACGTGTCAGCCGAGTAGCCGGCCAAACGCGGCCACCAAACTCGATCCACCGGCCTCTCGGAGTGGTTGGCGGCTAATCCGCCTCGACGATTCGATAGAAGCCCTGCGCGGTGCCGATCGGCAGATCCAGCCGCGCTTGTGTTGCGCCCGCAAGCCACAGGCCGCCGAGGGTGACCCAGCTTGCTGAGGACAGGTCGGGTTTGAACTGCACGGCGTAAGCCCGGCCTGATTCCGTGGGCGCCGATACCCGCAAGTAACCCTCCCGCTGGATTCCCTCCAGCGCGAAGCGGACAACAAACGGCCTCGCCCCGGCTCGAATGGGCCGATCGGGTTCCGGCTCGAAAGCCCAGTCCTCGATCACGGGGCCCATCTCGGCGAAGCTCACCGGCGGTTCCCACAAACTCCCGCTGGGCCCGAGGTCGGCGGACCGCGGCGGATTGAACCCGCCTGGTCCGGAAGGATCCGGGAAATACGGCGGCAACGTCCACAACGGCTTGCCCCGGGGCAGGCGCACCCGAATCCAGCCGTAATGGGTGTGGTCGTCTCGCCGCAGCCGCACGCCCAAGTAGCCTTCCCCCTGCATGCCCAAGTCACCGGACCAGGGACGAAAACAACTGCCCGAATGGTTCCGGGTGAGCGCAACACTGGGGGACGAAACCCACAACGCATCAGACGGCGGCGCGGATCCGATCCACGTCCCGCTTCCCACGACCCGGGCCTCCACGCCTCGGACCAGCAGTTCGGCGTGCGGAGCGCACGTCAGCCCGAACATCGAGCTGCACTCAGGGGGGATGGACGCGGTGCAAAGCGTCAGGCCGCGAAGTCCGTAGTCGAGCACGCCGTCATGGTCCACGTCCACGCCGTCGCTGGGCCAGTTGTTGAACGGGAAATAGATGGGTCCGCTGCCGGCGATGGCGGTCAAAGAACGCGGGGTTCGGGGCAGACCGGCCAACAAGGTGGCGAGGTTGCTGTCCGGGCTGACGCGCAACCGCCCCCGGACGGGCGGCGGGATATCCCAGTACGGGCCGTTGGTTCCCCGGGCTGGCAAATGGATGAAAACCTCCCCCTGACCGGCGAACAACTCCCGAACCAGCGTCTCATTCAGGGGAATCGTGCCGGAGAAGGAGTAGCCCGCCCGCAAACCGTCGCACTGGAGGAACACCGGCGGATTCGAGCCGGGCACCTGAACCGGGTCGCACATCGGCGCGAACACAAACTCGCCCGGACCCAGCGGCATGACCGCCTGGCGCGAATCGGTCATCAGCACCGCGCCGCAGAACTGCTTGAAGTGCTCGTCGAGGAACAGTAGGAACCGCAACTGGTCGCCATCCACGAAGAAGGATGCTCCGCCAGCATCCAGACTGATCGTGGAAAAGTCCTGCGACAACTGGCTGCGAAAGAACGCGGAAGCTGCGTCGAGGCGCCCCGCTGCCGCGAGGCCGAAGGTCAGCACCCCCAGCCGCCAACCCCATTTCGTCACTCCACGAAGTCGAGGTCCGCAGAGACTCATGAGACACGTGTTACTCGGGTCAACCTCGTTGATCAAGGCGATTCCGCGCGGCCGGAACTCATGCGCTCCCGAGGGAGCGCAGTTTGCCCGCCACTGCTCCTTGATCCACCAAGTCGGCGGCCAGTTCCCACCCGGCAGTGATGGAGCCCGCTCGCCCGGCGACGAAGAGGGCGGCGCCCGCGTTCAGCAGCACGGCATCGCGTCGCGGGCCGCGATCCTCGCCCGTCAGAATGGCGCGGGCGATCCGCGCGTTGTGCCCGGCCTCGCCCCCGACGAGGTCCGCAAGCGAGGCGGGCTGCAGCGGGAAGTGCGCGGGCGACAGAACGGACACGTGGAAGCCGCGGTCCTGATAGAACTCGGCCACCGTGGTTTCGCCCAGCGGCGAAAGCTCGTCGAGAAACGCCGGCTGGCCGTTGTGCCCGGCGTCCACGCGGCCACACACCACCATCGCCCGGCGGACACCAAGCTGCTGCAGCACGCGGGCGATGGGCTCGCACAGTTCCGGTCGGGGCACCCCCAGCAGCATCGCGGACGGCCGCGCCGGATTCAGCAAGGGGCCGAGGAAATTGAAGATCGTACGCTGCCCGCGCTCGGCGCACAGCCGCCGGGCCGGGGCGATCTGCCGGAACGCGGGGTGATAGCGGGGCGCGAAGAGAAACGCGAAGCCGTGTTCCCGCAGCGCGCGGGCGGATTCGTCCGGGCTGAGTTCGATTGGGATGCCGAGCGCTTCGAGCAGGTCGGCGCTGCCCGTGCGGGAGGTGATGGCGCGATTCCCGTGCTTGGCCACCACGACCCCGGCGGCTGAGCAAATCAAGGCCGCGCAGGTGGAAAGGTTGATGGTACCGAGCCGGTCGCCGCCGGTGCCCACGACGTCGAAGATTTCCCGGGCGCGGGTCGCGGGGTCGAGCGGCACGGGCAGGGACCGCGCGCGCAACTCGCTGGCGAAGGCCGCGATTTCCTCCGGCGTCTCGCCCTTCCGTGCGAGGGACGTCAGAAAGTCGGCTTTGGCCTCGACCGAAACTGCCTCGGTCACGAGCGCCTCCACGGCGAAAATCACCTGGTCCTTGGAAAGCGCCTCGCCACGGGCGAGCACTGGCAGCAAATCGGCAAGCATGGCGGGAAGCTAACTGATGGAAACCAGTTGGCAACGGGGCCGGCAATCCGTGCCCGCACCGGCATCCCCCGACGCCAGCGCCTTGCCGTAATGCCACAGCCCGAAAATCGTGCCGCTCTTCGACCGCCCGTCAGGCCGACCGATAGCGCGCCAGCAACAGGGCGAGCCGACGGTACGTGGCTTTGGGCCAGTGCTGGGGCGGCGTGAGGATGGCCCCGCGCAGCGCGGAGTGGCACGGCCAATCGGCCTCGATCGGGAGGGTGGGAATCACGGCACGGATCACGGCCCTGGCCGCCTCGGCGTTGGCGCGGAGGTTGGCGACGATCATGTCCACCGTGACGTGGTCCTCGGCCTCGTTCCAGCAGTCGAAGTCGGTCACCATCGCCAGCGTGGCGTAAGCGATCTCCGCTTCCCGCGCGCATTTCGCCTCGCCCAGATTGGTCATCCCTATGACAGCGTGGCCGGCCCGGTGGTTGGCGCGCGATTCCGCCAACGTGCTGAAAGCCGGGCCTTCCATGTTCACGTAGGTGCCGCCGTCGTGCGCCCGCAGCTTCAGCCGCCGGCACGCCGTCAGCAGCAATTGCCGAAGCTCTTCGCTCACCGGGTGAGCAAACGCCACGTGGGCCACGATGCCCTGCCCGAAGAACGTGTGGCTGGCCGAGGCCTTGGTCCGGTCGAGGAACTGGTCCGGCAGGACGATGTCGCGCGGGCGGTACCTCTTTTGCAGGGACCCGACGGCGCTGACGCTGATGATCCAGGCCACGCCGAGCTTCTTCAGCGCGTAGAGGTTGGCGCGGTGATTCAGTTCGCTGGGGAGAATCGTGTGATGGCGTCCGTGGCGGGGCAGGAAGGCGACCGGCCGTCCTTCGAGCACGCCGGTCAACAACTGGTCGGATGGGGGTCCAAAAGGTGTCCTGACGCGAACCCACTTTTGGTCGCGAAGCCCCTCGATCTGGTACAGCCCGCTGCCGCCGATGATGCCGATGCGATGCATGACGTCTCGACCGGATGGTCCGAACCGCGCGCGGGGTTGGCCAGCGAAATGTCAGTCCGCGGCAGCGGCAGGGGGCGGCGTGACCATCACGGGTGCCCGTTTCCTGCCGGCCGCGCGCCCGAAAAGGAGGAGCCGGTCGCTCCCCATGAAACGACCGGCTCCCTGCTCAACCAAACAACCCAAACAAACCAACTCTCAGACTGTGGCGGCGCTACCCGGGGTGGGCCGTCCTGCGGCCCAGCGGACCACCACAACGATCAGAAAAACACCGGCGAGCAGCCAAAGTTTCCCCGACTTCGAGGTGCTTTCCACCGCGTGCGCTTCCAGTTCCACGCGCAAGTCCGCCCACGTGTCCACCAGCAACGGGCGAACGAACGTCAGCCGCCGCCCCTGTTCCGGCACGGTGGCGCGGATGGCCGCCGGGCTGGCCACCGCGGCGTCCTGCTGCTGGATGAGCCGTTCGGCCAGCTTCATCTGCACCGCATTCTCTTCCGCCGCATTGCGTTCGAGGAGCTGTTTGGCCTCGGCCTGCGTGTAGTTGAAGAAGGCCTGACCGGTGGGTGGTCGAGCAGCGGGTTCACCGATCAACCGGTTCTGGGTGACGTTTAGACCGACGAGCGCCTGCTGGGTCTTGAGGTTCTGCAACTGGACGCGGGCGTCCTCGTTGAAGGCCAGATCGCCCCGGGACAGCCCGTAAGCTGCCTGGAGATTGCGGCGCGCCTGCAACGGGTCGCCCTGCCGCAGCAGGCTGTTGCCCAGGTTCAGCAACTGCTCCGCCTCCCGTCGGTTCTCGAGTTGAACGATCGCCTGCTGCTCGACGTAGGTCCGCAGATCGGCCGCGTCCACCGCGCCGCTCACCTGCTCGCCCTCGAACTGGAGCGTGCCGGACCAGTCGGCCAGCCGCCACTTGTCATTGAGGAAGACCCGCCAGGTGATGTTTTCAAGGGGCAGGTCAAATCGCGGGCCCACCAGCCGGAGGTCCAACTGACGCGTTCGCCCGGTGCCTGCGGGACTGGTGTAAAAGAAGTCCACGGTGGTGGCGGCGTTGTTCCCGCGGAGATGCTGCTCCAGCGGCAGCAAGATCCGATTGGTCTCCCGCCATGGCCAGACGCTGTTCTGATTCACGAAGGCAAACCAGAACTGCGCGCCCTCCGGCAGTGTGAGGTTCAGCAACCGTTTGTCGCCCGGGGTCAACTGCAGCCGCGCCTGGGTGAGCACCATGCCGTCGTCTGCGATGACGGATGTCAGTTGGACGCCGGTCACACGGACGGGTAACAGACGCGCGGCCGCGTGTCGCTGCAGTCGCACGGGCAGCGCAAATTCCGGCTCCACCAGCCGAAAGGCGTGGTTGGCGGCCGCCATCTGGATGTCCTGTTGGAGGCTCCGCGGAATCACCTGCCACTCGGTGGGCTGCAAGGCCTCGGGCAGCGTGCCTACGGCCACCTGGAGCCGGCCGCTGGATTGGAGCGTCAGGAAGCCCCGCTGCGTGCTGACCTCGAGCGCGACTACGCTGTTCACCACCGCGTCCGTCGCCTGGTCAGCGATCGGCAGATGGTAGCTCACCTGCAGCGCGTAACGGCCGATCACGCGGCGATGGAGTTTGATCTCCCAGTCGCGCAGCGCAGAGCCGGCAGCGGCTTCGGCGGGCAGGAAATCGGCGACGTGCTCCCCCTTGAAGCGGACGCTCTCCGCGGCCGTTGGCAGGCGGACCCGCAGGGCCCGGACGCCGTTGTTCTCGATCGCATAGTCGAGGTTGGCAACCACCTTGAACTGCGCGTCGGTTGCCGTGACGTGTTGCAGGCTGGTGACCTGCACCCAGGCGTCCACCCGTTCAAGGTCGAGGGTCAACGTCCAATCCCGCTGCAACAAACGGAATCCGAGCACCCCTTTCTGGCGCACGCCGTCCTTCAAGGGATCGAACGGGGTCACGCCCTCCTTGGCCGCCACCTGCGGTCGGATTCCCTGTTCCGGCACCAGCAGGAGCTGGCCTTGTTGTTTGGGTGCTTCGCGAAGCGTCAGGCGGGGGACCGCCCAGTTGGTTCGCGAGCGCAATCCCGATCCAGCGAGCCCGATCGCGAACGGCTGCGCGCCCTCCGTCTTGCCCTTCAAGTGCAGCGTGATCAGCCGGCCATCGTCAGTCTTCAGCTCCGTCCAGTGACTCAGCGCCGCGCCGCTGATGGACTCCACCTCCAGCCCTTCCGGCAGGGGGAAGCTGAACTTGAAGATGCCTGCGCGGGAGATGGTCACGTTCAACGTCGCCGCCAGCACGACGCGATCTTCGCCGAGGGACAACGTCTGCTGCGACTCCACCCGCACGTCCGGTTCGACGGGCGAGGCTTGGAGCAGGAGCCGGCCCGAGGGATCCGAATAGCGGAAGGCGCGGCGCAGCGTGAGGCCGGCGATTTGGGGTCGCAGGGATTCGATGGCGCCCGCCGGAAAGTCCTCGAAGTTGATGGCCGAGAACGCCGGCGCCGCGGCGTCGTCGAGTTGAACCTCGTTTCCGGTGGCCACGCCCACCAGCCCCAACTGGTTCGCCGCGCCCCGAACCCGGAGCAAGCCCACCGTGTGTTCGACCGGCAAGGGGCTGGTGGCTACCTGCGATCGCACCAGCGCCGCGAAGGGCCGGGCTTGCGCGGGCGTCAGCCCGATCCGCAGGACGCCCGCGTCGGGATCGAATCGCCACAGCGAGACCTGCGGCGCCTGCACATCGGTGATCGTGGCTCCGGCGGGAACCTCCACGAGCAGTTCGGAAACCTCGCCCTGGGCCGGGCGGATTTGCAGGTGATGCACCCCCTCGATCACGCCGGGTGCCGGGGCGAACAGTTGCGCGAGTTCCGCATAGATCACCGCCGTCTCACGGCGGGTGTCGCGGCTGCGGGGTGTCAGCGCCACCCAGGTCTGATTCGCCGGAGCCAGCACCAGAGTCGCCACGGTGTGGGTGGCGTCGCCGCCCCCGCGCTCGACCGACACCGCGTTCGCCGCCTGAAGATCCACCTCCGCTCCCGCCACCGTCACGACCAGGCGATTCACCAGGCCGAACTGCGTGGGAACGACAAAGCCGCGCTGCCCCTCACGGAGTTGCACCCGCGTCTGGTACTCGAGGTCCAAAGTCAGGTCACCGTCGGCCTCGGCAATTACCGCCTGGTGGCGACTCTCGCCGTCGCCGAGTTGAATCAGTCGCGCCGCGCCGGCGGGCAGCTCCGCCCGCGTCAGCACCCCGGGTGGATAGAGCACGGGCAGCACCTCGCCCTTGCGCGCCAGCCACCGAATGGCCGCCTTCGCAAAAACGAAGTCCTCTTGCACCCGCACCTGTTGCGTCACGGATTCCGCCAGCGGCGCTCGGGGGGCGGATGGTGGGCTGGTCTGGGCTCGCGCGTCGGGAACGCCCGACAAGAAGCCGGCAATCAGCAACAGCGCCACCGCCGGGGCGGCGGCCGCAACCGGGCGAGGCTTCACCTTCGACCACCGACGGAGGCCCGGGATGAGCACCTGAACGAGGACGAAGAGGATTGCCACACCGAGAAAGACGGTGGCCCCGTTCGCCAGGCGCAGCGTGGCCCAGAAGACCATCACCCACGCGGCGGCGATGAGCGTGCGACCGAAAACTTCCCGGCGGGTCCAAAGGGCGGCCCCGAGCGCCAGCGCGGCGAGCCCCAGCGGGGACAGCGCCCAGGCGTCGGCCAGCAACGACCGCGTCGCCGGTGCGTTCAGCAGTTCCACGGCGAGTTCGCTGCCGGGCTGCTGGATCGGTGCGAGAAACCGCAGTTCGCCATCGGCGCTGACGCGGGCTTCGTTCGCGACTTGGAACTGCGCCGCGAGCAAAGCGACCGTCAAGGCGCATCCCGCGACTCCCAGCACTCCGCACAGGGAGTGGCGCCAGCCGAAACGCTGAAGCCCCTCCGTGGTGGCCCACCGCAAACTGAGCGCGCCCAGCAGCAGGGCCCCGATTGCCAGGGAAAATCCCCACCGACCGCCCGGGGCCGGCGCGTCCTGCCACAGGCGCTTGAGCTGGGCAAACCCCGAGGTGTCGGGAAACCCGGCGGCCGGTGTGAGGGAGCCGCCGCGGAAGATCAGCCGCCGACCAGGGGCCGCCTGCAGCCGCCAGTCGGCCAGCAGCACCGGGGCTTCGATTCGGGGAGCCGCCACGCGCAGGCGGCTGGCGTTGCGCGCGCGGGACGCGGTCTTGATCTGCACGTCGTTCACCGTGTTCGGATCCGGCTGCTGCGGCAGCGGAATGAGATTGCCGCGGCCGTCTTTTACCGGAACCACGCGTTCCCCGTTCACCGTCACGGACCACAACTCATCCCTCTCGGGCAGCGCCACGCGCAGATGAGGCGTGCCCTTGTTCTTCACCAGATAGCGCGCATCGGTGACGATCTGGCCCTCCTCGGAAACCCGCGTGGTCAGCGCGGCGCGATCCACCACCTGGCTGACGATTTCGCCCTGGGCCAGCGGTCGCAGGGCCAGTTGAAGGTTGAACGGCCGCGCGCTGTAGCGGTACGCGGCAAGGATCGGGGCATCGAAAAAGAGGCGGTACTCCGCCGGGACTTCGCCCGGCTCCAGCGGCGTCAGCGACGGCGAGACATCCACCGGATTCACCTGGAACTGATAGGTGCTGATCACCACCGTGTGGCCCTGCTCGGTTTGCGCGTCGAGCGGTCGGGCACCGTTGAAGGACAGCGTTTCGCCCTGCTGCTTGAACGGCCGCTCGTACGTCACCAACAGGGTGTACAGCCCCGAGACGGGGGCGTGCAGTTGCACGACCCAGGCTCCGTCCACTTTCTGATAGCTGCGCACGTCCCTCCCGGTGAACTCGCGGTTCAGATACTCGTCGGACAACTCGATCCGCAGCGCCGAGATGGGCGCGCCCGACACCAGGTAATTCACAATGGTGCTCCCGTAGGCGATCCCTTCGCCCACCGAGAAGAGGTGGAAGACCTCCGCCTGAACGGACTGCGGCAGGCGCTCGATGTTCACGCCGGCCTGCCAGCTCGGCTCGCTGACCCGGAAGGCGCTCTGCAGACTGGCCACCCGTTTCGGAAAGAACGCGGTTGCGATGTCGCTCAGGCCCTGCGTCGCGGCGGGCGTCAGGCGAAAGCCCGCGTCCGCGGACACGCCCACGTGCCCGCGAACCGATTTCGCCTTCACCACGTCAATGCGCGGCAGGCGCCAGGTGTCCGTGTTGGCTGGCCGGTCCCGTTCCAGACGCAATTCGACCCGTTGCCGGCCGCTCACAGGCCCGCCATAGACAATCCGCAACGTCGCCGTGTCCCCCGTCGGATCATCGGTCACGAAATGGTCGTTCATGCCGGAGGCGCTGAGGCGTGCGACGGCGTACCCTTTGGGAATGGCCAACGCCAGTTCCCGCAACGGCGCTTCCCGCACGTCCAACTCGAGGTCGGCCTCGAGGCTCAGCTCGGTTTCCGCGAGGTGATACAGGAGCACCTGGGACACCGAGACTTCGGGCAGAATGTTGTCCGCCTGCAGTCGGAGCCGGAAATCGCCGCCGGCGAAGCGGTACGCGAAGACCTGGGTGCTTTGCGGACCCAGCAGCGCCTTGGTGGTCTCGGTTTGGGGATACTGCTCCGGCGAGATTTGCGACAGCCCGCTGGCGTGGATCACCTCGAGCCGCACGGCGCCCTCGTTCACAACGCGGAAATAGCCACCGTGGCGGATAGCCTCCTCCGGCTCCACGCCCACCGCGTCCACCGTCAGCGGGAACGCCCCGAGGGGCCGCTGCAACTGAATCTGCAGCGCAAACTGATCCTTCTGCGCCTCGTTCAACTGCACCAGCAGGCGTTTCTCGCCCGGACCCTGACCCGCTCCGACCTGCCACGAAAGGACTGGCGGTCCCGTAACGCGGATGACTTCGCCCTCGCCAGCGAGCCGCAAGGAAACCCGGTTCATTTCCCCCTGCATCACCTTGAAGTCGAGCAGCAGGGTCTGCCGCATCAGGCCGGGGCTGACGGACAATTGCGCGAGCGTTTCGGCCGAGTAAAAGAGCCGCCCCTCGGTCGCCGCGCGGCCTTCGTTCCACGCCAGTTGGAACCGTCCACTGGGCGGCAGGAACGTCCGGAAGTTTTCGCCGAATCGCTCCGGTTTCGCGCCGGCGCCGGGGCGGAACTGCGTGTCCGCCGGCAAGCCCTGAAGCACCACGGGCTGGAGGGCGCTGGGCGCGACCTGGAAGTCCACCTCGCTCCAGCCGTTGGTCCGCGTCACCCTGGCGTGGAACGTCACGTTCAGCGGGAATTCGCCCGACCGATCGAAGACCGCGACGAATTGCCCCCCCTCGTAGCGAATCCGCCAATCGCGGGTGGACGAGACCTCGCCCAGCGCCGCGCCGCCCGAGAGCAACGGCAGGCGGCCGCCGCGCGGGTGTTTCACCCGGGCGATGGCCGAGAGGGTGAACGTGCTCCGGTCATCGGCCAGCCGCCCAGTGAGGGCGAAGTTGTTCAGGACCACCGCGCGCTTTTCGGGGTCGGCGGGCGCCACCTGCAGCGGCAGCGAGTAGGCGGTCCCGTGAAAGCGGTATGCCCGGGCTTCGGACTCGCCGGTGAAACGCATCGCTTCGGGGAGGAACTGCGTTTCGATCGGAACCACGCCCGAAGGCTCGCTCAGTTGCAGATCGAGTTCGCGATCTGCGGTGAGACGAACAAAGCCGTTGGCGAGCGCGGGCGTTGCCGCGGTGAGCGTGAGGGACGCGACCGCCGCGGGCATCTCCGGCAGCATCGTTTCCGCCAGCACCTTGCCGGCAAAGGTCTTTGGCGGTTGCTCGCCGGTCTTCAGGCGAATCACCAGCGAACGTGCCCCGTCGGGTGACTGGCGGACACTCCAATGCTCCACGGCATCGCCGGTCACCCGGCGGACCTCACCCTCGCCCGCCAGCGCCAGGACCACTTCCGTCAGGCCGCCTTGGATGGCGTCCGCGCGCAGGTCGAAGGTGTGAGCGATCTTCTCGCGCGTGGCGTGCAGGAAATGGTGGATCGCGATGCCGTAGATCGCCTTCGCCGGCTTGCGGGTCAGGTCGGAGAGGTCGGCCTCGATGACCAGCCGGGCCTTATCGCCATCGAGCTTGCCGTCCACGGTCACCGCGTTCACCTCGGCCCGGGCGGTTGGGGCCGGTTGGGCCAGCAGGCCGTCGGGACGGGCGAGCCCGAACACAACGGCCGCCATCAGAGCGCCGAGCTTCACGAGCGCGGCCCGGCCATCCGCGACAGGCAGTTTCTCACGAGGGTTCGTGTTCATAGCGGGAGGTTCACGGAAGATTCCTGATGTCCAGTGGGTGATTACCTGAGTCCGAGTGACTGCGCCTGGCGGATCATCCACTCCAGCCGGCCGGGCCGGGCATCGGGCGCGAATTGCGCGGGCACGCCCTGCAGCAGGCCGAGCAGTCTTCCGGTGGTGACCTCGGTGGCGTAAGGACTGTTGGCGAGCAACTCGGCGAACGCCGCCGCCGTGGCTGCGAGGCGGAGGGTGGGGCTGGCCCGTTCCAGCGGCGGCGCTGAACCCGCGTAGGTCAGCGTCCATTCGACTTCGCGGTACCGGCCCGTGGTCGGTTCGCGGAAGCGCGCCCGCACCACGCCGAGCTGGCCCTGGCCCTGCGGGTTGACCTCGATCACGTACAGCCCATTGCCCGCCTCGGCCGCGCCGAGTTCGGCGGCATCCACGGTGTTGTCGCGGAACTGCTCCTTCGTCAGTTGATGCTTCGCATAGCCGACCTGCCGCCAGGCCGTCACGCGGTGGGGATTGAACTCGACCTGCACTTTGACGTCGGCCGCCGCCACTTGCAGCGCACCGGCCAACTGGTTCGCGAAACCACTCGCCGCCTCCTCCGGCGTGTTGAGGAAGCCGTAGCGCCCGTCACCGTGTCGGGAAAGGACTTCCAGCAGGTCGTCATTGTAACCCTCCCAGCCAATGCCAAAGCAGTCCAGCGCGATGCCGCGCTGCCGCCACGACTCCACACGCAACTTCAGCGAATCCGGGTTGACGTCGCCCAGGTTCGCCGCGCCATCGGTCAGCAACACCACGCGATTGGCCCGGGCCGCATCGAAGTGGCGGGCGGCCGTCTCGTAGGCGACCCGCAGCGCGTCCTCGAGATTCGTGCCGCCTTCGGGTGTCAATTCGCCGACCCGGGCCAACAGCTCGTTCGCCCGGCTGCCCGGCAGGCCATCCACCCAGAGCCGCGCGGTGCGGGCAAAGGCGACCACGCTGACCTTGTCCGCCGGTTGCAACTGTCCCGCCAGCACGCCGAGCGCCTCCCGCAGGATTTGCACGCGATCGGCCCGCTCCATCGAACCGGAGCTGTCGAGGAGCAGCACGAGGTTCAGCGGCCGGTTCGCCTCCCGTCCCAGTGCCGCCGCACGGACGGCGAAGCGCACCACGTCGCGGTTGTGGGCGAAGGGGTAGCGCGCCCGCTCCCAGTGGAAGCCCAGCGGCGCGCCGGGCAGCGGCTGCGCGTCGCGATACTCGAAGGCGTTGATGAACTCCTCGCTGCGGATCGAAGCCGGGTCGGGCAACTGGCCCTGCTCGAGGCTCGCGGCGGCCAGCTTGAACGAAACGTCCGCAACGTTGAGGGAGAACGTGGAGAAAGCATTTTCCGCCGTGGCGACTTCCGGCTGCGGCGTGGGCGGTGGAGCAGCCGGGCGGATCGCCGACTTGTCGTCCTGTTTCTCCGCCAGTCGCAAGCCGAGTTCCTCCGTTCGAACCGGTGCCGGGGCCGGGGTTGCGGCGGCCAGCGCCGGCACGGATGAAGCCCCCCGGGAGCTGAGAACGTCGCTCAGCGCCTCCTTCAGAGCCAGTTCACGGCCGGCAACGACCCGATCCTGAGTCTTGAAATCCCTCTGCTCCGCCTCGCCGCGCCCGTTGACGGTGGCAACCGGCTGGCCGGAAACCAGCCGCGACGGCGCCTCGGCCCGCGTGCCGAGAGGGAGATCCGTGGGCGTTCCCATGAAGACCGGTATGGGGAGTTGAATCGGCAGGGGGGCGAGTGTGGAGGAAGGCGCTTCTGCGGCGTGCTGGTTAACGAACAAGTCGGGAAGACTGTCATTGTCGTAGTCGCCCCATGCGCTTTCTGCGCCGTTGGCGCGGCCCGTGAACCGAGGCGCGATTGCCCCGCCAACGCCGCCAAAGGAAGCCGGTACACCCACGCTCCCCACCGTCTCAGGGGTATTCGGAATCCGAACGGCAGCATCGCTCCTATTGGTGAACGAAACGATTGGAGCCCCGGCTGGGCTGGCGGTCGTTGAGATGCGGTAGGCCGTCGTTTCCGCCGACGATGGCGGTTGAGCTCGACCCGGGGCTGCTGGCGGGGAAGCCGCGCCGGCCGCCGGTGCCGGGACGGCGGACACAGGCGGTCCGGCTAGCAGCCCGTAACGCAACATCATGGCCGTGTCCATGGACGGCCGGGCCGGCTCCTGCCGCGTTTCTACCGCCGCCGTTTCGCCGGCTTGTCCCGGCAGGTAAATGCCCTCGCGTGGTCCTTCCGGAGCAGTCACCTCGCGCCCTGCCGCGGGCGGAGTCCCGCCGCCGCGCGACAGCTCCTCGGCTTCCTCCAGCCCGCGCTCCAGCGCCCGTTGGCGCGCCTCGTTCCGGGCTGCCAACGCGATGCCCTTGGACTTCGCCTTCGACAAGGCCGGCAGCAGCATGCCGGCACCGATGAGGCTCACCAGCACGCAGGCCGCGGCGGCCAGCCACCATTCCCGACCAGAGAGGCGCCATCGCCGGAGCGTGGCGCCGGCGGACATCGGCAGCACCTTGAACGACGCCAGCAACTTCTCCCGGCGCGCGGCGGACAGCCTTGGCGGCGGCGCGTCGCGGCCCGCCAGACCGGCCGGTTCGGCAGCGGCGGTGCGGACGAAGTGAATCGTGGCCGCAAGCCGGTCGCGCAGGCCGCGCAAGGTGGGGTCCTGTTCCACCTCCCGCGCCAGCGCGGCGGCCTCGTCCGGGCTGAGTTCGCCCAGCAACCACGCGGTCAGCCGGGTTTCGGGATCGGTTGGAAAGGGCGATGGAGGAGACGGATTCATGGGACCAATCCGGCGCGCGCCAATTCAGAGGCCAGGGCCTTGAGCGAGTGATGGAGGAGGTAGCCGACGTGCCCCGTGGTCAGGCCGGTGCGTTCGCTGATTTCCCGGTAGGAGAGCCCTTCGTGGAACTTGAGCCGAATCAGCTCGCGCGCGCGGGCGTCCAGTTGCTCCAAACCGAGGCGCACCAGGCCGATGTTCTCGTCCCGGAGGATCTGCTCGTCGGGGCGCGCTCGCCGGTCCGGCATTTCGGCCGCTTCATCCGCTTCGCCGGCGGCGCCGGCCGTTGGGAGCGGAACCACCTTCCGTTCCCGGCGCTGGTGATTGAGGGCGAGGTTGTGGACCGTGCGGTAAAGCCAGCTCCGCCGCTCGCGCACGTGCGCGAACTGCGCGTGCAGCCGGACAAACGCCTCCTGGACCAGGTCTTCGGCCATCTCGGGGTCTTTCAGTAAACGCAGGGCATAGCGAAGCAGCGGAGATTCCAGCGCCTCAAACAGGCCCTCGATCGTCTCGGGCGGGGGCGGCGTCTCTGGTTCGGGGGTGGCCACGCTCATGGCACGCTACACGAACGGTCTCCGAAAGTCGCCCGCCGCCACTGACCCGCTTTCGCCGATGCTGTGCATGCGCTTCAGGAGGTAAGACACCCGAGTTTCGGATTTCTTAGACGGAACTCGTCGCGATGGGCTCCCGCGCGATCTGGTGCTCTCCACCTTCGGTCTTCACCCCGTCCGGGATCGGGCTTGAGTTCCCCTCGGACCCGCGCCCAGTCCTCCCGAGACCCGGCCCATTCCGCCAACCCGGACCACCGCCACGATCGTCAAGATCCTTTGCTCCGGCGGCACCAAGTACAGTTTCGAGGTCAAGCCGGTGAACGGCCGCCTGCCCGCGCCAGTTAACTGCCCGAACTGCAACGTGGACGGTACCGAAGCCGCCAATGCGTACGTCCGGCAAATGCTGGCCGCCGCTCCGGCACCCGCCGTGAAGGTGGTCCCGATGCCCGCGCCGATTTCGACCCCACCTTCGCCAACGGCGACCGGTCCCGGCGCCGCGCCGCCGGACTGGGCTGCCGGCTGCTCGGCGGCGGCTACAGCCAGAAGCTCGGGATCATTCCCGGCGCTTGCGCGTTCGTGGCGATCGTCGGCGGCGAGTACCCCGCGACGCGCTCGGCCTGCAACAAGTTCCTCGATTCGATGATGGACGAAGCTTGGGAGCAGCACCTGGCCTACGCCAAAGAGGCGGACCAACTCACCACGGACAACGAGATCAAAGCCTTTCTCGCCAAACACGGTTCCGAAGAGGGGGAACCGGCCATCGCTCCCGAAACGATCACGGCCGACCAGGTCCGGGAGTTTCGCCAGGAGGGCTTGCCTGAACTGAAGAAGATCGCCCGCGGCGGCACCTCGAAGGCGGGATTCGAGCGATAGGTTCGGGAGCACCTCGACGCGGCGGAGATGCGGTCGCTGATCCTCAAGGACAGCTTCAGTCTCCGGACGCTGTTGTGGCTGTTGTTGGGCGTGGGCACTGCGTATCGCCTCGGCGTGGGGGCAACGGAATGGTCCCAGCGGCCCCGGATCACGCCTTCGCCCGGCTCGCACTCCGGCGGCCGCGGCGAGGTCTGGCCGCGCCGGCCTTGGCGGTCGGTGGAGCCTCCGGCGGGAACATGAATTCCAGCGCCCGCCAGACCCGTTGCCGCCAGTAAAACTCGTTGTGCTGGCTGCGCCGCGCTTCGCTCCACTTGTCCTCGCGCAGCCCGGCTGCTTTCAAGGCGGTGTCATCGAGCGGGGTCTCATCCACGAAGTGCAACAGGTCGCGGCCGTCCCGCCAGCCGAGGCGCCGCAGACCGGCCACCACGGCCTCGGTTTGTTTCCGATTGTCGTCGCCACCGCTGTAGTCCACGACGCCGCTGTCCAGGTAAAGGCGAATCGGCTTCGGCGGGCCGGCATGGTCCTTGAGCACGCGCTCGATGAACCACCGGCCCTCGATTTGGAACGAGCCCGACAAACTCGCCGCCTGGCCGAAAACCTCCGGATGCGCCCACGCCAGCGACACGCTGACGATCCCGCCCAGCGACGCCCCGATCAGGCCGGTGTGCGCGGGGTCGGAGAGGGTGCGGTACTTGTGATCCACGCGCGGCTTGAGCTCCTCGCGCAGGAAGCGGGAGTACGCCTCAAAACGCGCGTTGCTCCCCGGCTCTGGCGGTGGACGTTTGAGCGCGGCCAGTTGTTCGGGCGAATATTGCCGAGCGAAGCCGCGATACTCCACGTAACGGTGCTCGGTGGCATCCACGGCCACCATGATGATTTCCCGCAGGCGGCCCGCCGCCGCGAGCTCCGCCGCGATCCGGTCCAGTTCCCAACTGCCCCAACCGAAGGCCGCATCGCGGCCCGCGGTGGTGAAGGCATTCTGGCCGTCATGCACATAAAGCACCGGGTATCGCCGCGTCGGTTCCTCATGGTAGGATGCCGGCAGATACACGCGCACCATGCGCTCGGCGCCGAGCGCCGCCGAAGCCAGCCGCTCCTCCCAAACCGCCCCGCCCTGTCCCCCTGTCAGAACCTGACTCATACACATCACCGCCGCGCACCCTGCCCACCAGGGCGTCGCGCGGATACCTGCCGCCTGCGAACGTCGCTCTCGCCTTGCCACGCGCGCCAAGGTTACCACGAGCACGGGGCGCAAACCAATCCGCGCCGTTCGGGCGCGAACGGTGCGATTCGGTTTCTCCCTCACCGTCCGCGGCTCCGCTGTGCCGTCGGAATGGCCGATTGACGCCCCGCCCGTGCCCCCCAATCATCCCCCCGGTCCTATGACCAACCCAAACAGGCGCTTCTACGCTGGGAACGGGCCGGGTGACGGATGCGCCTCGCCGGTGGTCGGCCCTGTTCATGGATAGCCTCGGCTTCCATCGCCCGCGCAACGTGGATTGGCGGCGGGCGGCGGCGCTGCTCTACGGGGACTGGGGAACGAGCAAGGCCTACGTCATCGGTCTTGCGTTCTTCTTCGCCGGCTACGCCTCCCTGCCCATCATCATTGCGGTGTGCCTGCTGACGGCCCTGGTCGGGTATAACTACGTGGTCGTCTGCCAGCATTTTCCGGAAGGCGGCGGCGTGTATTCGGCGGCCCGTCCGCAAAGCCGGAACCTCGCGGCGATCGGCGCGCTGTTGCTGGTGGCCAATTTCATCGTCACTGCGGCGTTAAGTTGCAACGCGGCGATGGCGTACTTCGGCGTGCCGCCCGGGGTGATGCTGCTGGCGACGACCGCCGGCATCGCGGTGGTGGGATTGCTCAACTGGTTTGGCCCGAAACACACGGGCAGTCTGGCCGTAAGCCTGGCCATTCCGACCGTGATCGTGGTGGTGGCGATCATTGCGATGAGCCTGCCCCATCTCACCACCGCGCACCTTGAGCCGCCCCAGGCTGATTTCCGGGCCAACTGGCTCACGTTCGTCGGCATCATCCTCGCCCTCTCGGGCGTCGAGGCGATTGCCAACCTGACGGGCGTGATGAAGCTCGATCCCGGCGCTTCGGCCGAGCGCCCGTCGGTTGCCGTCACCGCGCGCAAGGCCATCCTGCCGGTTGCGGTCGAGGTCGTCGCCGGCACCGTCCTGCTGGGTTGGGCGATGTTGTCGTTGGGACCCGAGCTGGCGCCGGATCCGCAGACGCAGCGCGACTACATGATCCGCTTTCTCGGCACGCAGTACGCCACGCTGACCTTTGGGCCGACGATCGGCCTTCTCTTTGGCAGTCTGGTCGGCGTGGTGATCGGGCTGCTGCTGCTCAGCGCCGTCAACACGGCCATCGGTGCACAAATCGGCCTGATTTATCTCCTCGCCCGCGATGGTGAGATGCCGCGGCCGTTCCGCCGATTGAACAGGCACGGCGTGCCGTACTGGCCGTGGGTCCTGGCGACCCTGATGCCGGTGGTCACGGTGCTGATCGTGGGTGCGGACATCGAAGTCCTCGCGGGCCTCTATGCGATCGGCGTGGTCGGCGCCATCGCCGTGAATCTCGGTTCCTGCACTGTCAACGCGAGCCTGCCCTTGCTTGGGTTCGAGCGCGCGGTCATGGGGTTGACGACGCTGATCCTGGCAGCGGTGGAACTCACCATCGCGAAGACGAACAATGACGCCCTGTTCTTTGCCATCTGCGTGCTTGGGTCCGGCATGGCCCTCCGCAGCTTTGCCCAGCGCAAGGCCGGCCTGCGGACCGTCACCTTGAGCCGGGAGATTGCCGAACAGGTCGCCCCGGCGGAGGTTCCGGAGACGCCCATCGAGTTGAAGCCCGGCCAAACCATCATGGTGGCGCTGCGCGGCGTCACCCCGGTACTCAAGTTCGCCCTTGAAGAGGCCAGGCTGCGCCAGGGCCGTCTCTTCATCCTCTACGTGAAGGAACTCGCCGTCACGCTGCTGGGCTCCCCTGCAGAACCGGAGCGTCCGCACTGGCAGAAAGATCCCCAAGCCGCGCACATCATGTCGCACGCCCTGGCCCTGGGACAGCAGTACGGGGTTCAAGTCTTCCCGCTGTACACCACCAGCGAAGACCCGGCCTCCACCATCCTCGACCTCGCCGCGACCATGGGGGTGGACATCCTCATGTTGGGAGCAGCCCAGCGCTCCCGCTTGCTCCAACTGCTCAAAGGCGATGTCGTCACCCGCGTCGCCCACGGCCTGCCGGAAAACATCCAGTTGGTGATCCACAGTTGAGAAATCTCCTCGGCCACGGTGCGGGATGGCCGTTGCTCCCGGCCAGTTTGTCCACGCGAAGCCTCTGGCGAGTCGGGCGGTCTGGCGGATGCGGGCCGCCAGCTCAGAAAAACTTTTCCGGATTCTCTGCCAGCCACTGGCGAAGTCCCGGCAGTCGAAAGCTCAGCAGCGCCTGCGACTTGTCGCAGTTGAGCGACGTGTCCGGCGGACGGGGAGATCCGCGATGCTCACGGAGGGAGCCGGGCCGAATGCGCGGCCGCCGTTCGGGACATCGCGCGGCGACGAGCTCGCCGATCTCAAACCGTGACAACCGTTCCGCCCCGGCCACGTGGAACACCCCGGGCACGTGCGCCAGCGCCAGTTCCCACACCGCGCGGGCCGTCACACTGGCGTCCAGCGGCGACCGAAACTCGTCCTTGTAGAGCGTCACTTCCCGGCCTTCCGCCCACGCGCGGCGAAGCTGCTCGTTGAAGGCGCGGTCCCCGGACAGCGACCTGCCGCCATTGAGCGACGTGCGGATGACGACGTGCCGCGGGTGCAGTCGGACGCGGGTTTCGGCTTCGGCCTTGGTCGCGCCGTACACACTGAGCGGATTCACCGGGTCCGTTTCCCGATAGCCCCCCTTGGCGCCGTCAAAGACCAGGTCGGTCGAGAAAAAGACCAGGCGCGCGTCGCCGGCGAGGTCGGCAAGCACGTGCGTGGCCTCAACATTGATCCGCCGGGCAAGCGCGGGATTCGCGTCGCAATCGGGATTCCGGCTCAACGCCGCGCAATGAATGACAAGTCCGGGCCGGTCGGCCAGGAACCCGCGCCGCACCGAGTGAAAGTCCGTCAGGTCCAGCTCGGCGCGGGTCAGAGCGCGCACTCGCCAGCCCGGCGCGAACTGCGACGCGGCGAGAACCAGTTCGTGACCGATCAGGCCGGCGGCGCCGGTGATCCAGACGAGAGGTTGGTCAGAGGGCATCGTCGTTCAGGGCGTGAGCGGTTGGTTGGGGCGCGGGTGGGATCCGCCGCGGCTGCAGCGGGTTGGGCGAAAGAGGGACGCTTGGTCATCACTGTTGGCCATCGCTGAACCGCCGGGTGAGATCGCCGTAGGCATCAAGGCGCCGGTCGCGCAGGAACGGCCAGTGAGTGCGGGTGGTGTCCACTGCGCCCAGGTCCACTGCCGCAAGCAGGTTCGCTTCCTGCGCTGCGGGAGCCTTGGCCAGGATCTCGCCGGACGTACCAGCCACAAAGCTTTGGCCCCAGAACTCGATCCCCTCGCCCCCCACGCTCGGGAGGACTTCGTGCCCGACGCGGTTCACGGCTGCGACGTAGCAGCCGTTGGCCACGGCATGGGCGCGCTGAATCGTCTCCCAGGCAGCGTGTTGGCGCGCGCCGAGGGTGGCCTTCTCCGCCGGATGCCAGCCGATGGCCGTGGGATAGAAGAGGATTTCCGCCCCTTGGAGAGCGGTCAGCCGCGCGGCTTCTGGGTACCACTGGTCCCAGCAAATCAAGACGCCGATGCGGCCGTAGCGCGTGCTCCAGGCACGGAAGCCCAGATCGCCCGGGGTGAAATAGAACTTCTCGTAGTACAGCGGGTCGTCAGGGATGTGCATCTTGCGGTAGCGCCCCAGCAGCGAACCATCCGCGTCAATCACCACCGCCGTGTTGTGATAAAGGCCGGGCGCTCGCCGTTCAAACACGGACGCCACGATCACCACGCGACGCCTTTGGGCCAGGCGGCAGAACGCCTCCGTGCTGGGGCCGGGAATGGGTTCGGCCAGCGCGAAATGCGTGTGATCCTCGGACTGGCAAAAATACGGCGAGCGAAACAACTCCTGTGTGCAGAGGATTTGGGCGCCGTCCTTCGCGGCACGCTCGGCGGCGGAGAGCGCCGTTTTCAAGTTGGTGGTCGGCGACGCCGAACAGGCGTGCTGGAGGAGGCCGATGACCACCTGGCCGCCGCGCGAAGATCGTTTCATGCGAAGACTCTAGGGACGCCCCCCCGCTCCGACAAGGCACGGGGTTCGGGTGGGCATGACGGGAGGTTGCCGTCAGCAGATGCGATGGCGGGAAACCGGGGCTCCCTGCTTGATGTCGGCGAGCGTGAGGGGCTTGAAGAGGACGGTGTCGTCCACGCGGTTCAGGAATTGAGGGCGGAAGTGATGGCGCAAACAGGCACGAGGTTAGAGGGGCAGAGCGGGGTTACCGCAACCAGGGCACAACGCGCCAGCCTACTTCTTCGGCGGCAGCATGAGTTGGCTGACCAGTGACGCTGGGATCGTGGCCATGTGAGGATCGCGGTGGACGAGAACCGCGCTGTGCTTTTTGGCGCTGGCGGCGATGAGGGCGTCCACCAGGGGCAGGCGCGGGCGAATAGCGGCCCGCAAATCCATCGCGGCATCGGCGATTTCGCGGGAGAAAGGCAGGACGGTCGTGAGTGTGTCGGTGTAAAGCTTGAAGGCGCGCTCGGCTTCTTGAGGATTTGCAGCCACCTCGGCAAGACGCCCGCGCAGTTCGACCAGCGCGATTAAGGAAATCCCCGCTACGTCTGGCCCTTGGGCGAGGATGGCGTTCACGTCGTCGGCTCCAGGCTCGTTGAGGTAATGCGCCAGGATGGCCGAGGTGTCGAGAACGTGGGTAATCACAGGTTCTGCTGTCGTTCCGAGTCTTCTTGGGCGCGTTCTCGTGTGAGGTCGCCAATGGGGTCAGTGCCCGGTTTCAAGCAGGCGCGGCCCGCTCCCTGCAGGCTGGAAGCAATCTCGGCATAGTCGGGCAGCACCTTGACGGTGAGGACATCCTCTCGCTCGCTTTCTTTCCAGTCGAGCCGGCTGCCGGGTTTGATGCCGTGCCGCGCGGCCAGATGCTCTGGGATCGCCACGACGTTCTTTTCCAACACTTCGGTTATCATGGGCCGAACCTACCTGATGGCGGTGGCGATGGTCAACCTGTGCTGAGGTCTTCAGTTCACGGTTTGGGCCGAAGTGAATTAGGAGACAGGCGGGACGCGTTGTCCTACTTCTTCCCCGCCTTCGCCTCGAAGATCAGTTCGCCCTTCTTGAAGTCCACGGTCACGCGGCTGTGGTCGGTGACTTTTCCGGAGATGAGTTGGCGGGAGAGCGGGGTTTCGAGGGCGCGTTGGAGGAAACGCTTCAGCGGGCGGGCGCCATAGACGGGGTCGTAGCCTTCGCGGGCGATGTGTTCCTTGGCGGCATCGGTCAGGTCGAGGGTGATGTGGCGGTCGGCGAGACGGGCGCGCAGGAGGGTGAGCTGGAGGTCCACGATCTGCTTGATGTCGGCGAGCGTGAGCGGCTTGAAGAGGACGGTGTCGTCCACGCGGTTCAGGAATTCGGGGCGGAAGTGGCGGCGCAGTTCGGCCATGACCTGCTTGCGGATGTTGTCCTGGATTTCGCCGGACTCACTGGCGTTCTCGATCAGCAGCGGGCTGCCGATGTTCGAGGTCATGATGATAAGGGTGTTCTTGAAGTCCACCACGCGGCCCTGGCTGTCGGTGAGACGGCCGTCGTCGAGGATTTGGAGGAAGACGTTGAAGACGTCGTGGTGGGCCTTCTCGATCTCGTCGAACAGGATCACGCAGTAGGGTTTGCGGCGGACGGCCTCGGTGAGCTGGCCGCCTTCGTCGTAACCGATGTAGCCGGGCGGGGCGCCGATCATGCGGGAGACGGCGTGTTTCTCCATGTATTCGCTCATGTCAATGCGCACGAGGTTGTCCTCGCTGTCGAAGAGCGATTCGGCCAAGGCGCGGGCCAGCTCGGTTTTGCCCACACCGGTGGGGCCAAGGAAAATGAATGAGCCGATGGGGCGCTTGGGATCCTTGAGGCCGGAACGGGCGCGGATGACCGCGTCGGCGACGGCCTGCACGGCTTCGTCCTGGCCGATGACGCGCTGGTGGAGAATCTGGTCGAGGCGCAGGAGTTTTTCCTTCTCGCCTTCGAGGAGGCGGGAGACGGGAATGCCGGTCCAGCGGGCGACGACTTCGGCGACTTCGTCAGGGGTGACCTCCTCTTGGAGCAACCGCTGCCCGTCCTTGGGGCCGCTGGCTTTGGCTTCCAACTCTTTGAGCTGTTTCTCGAGGCCGGGGATTTTGCCGTATTGAAACTCGGCCACGCGGGCGAGGTCGCCCTGTCGCTGGGCCTTCTCCATTTCGTTGCGGGCGACTTCGATGGCTTCGCGCAAGGCCTGAATCTGCCCCAAGGATCCCTTCTCGGCCTCCCATCGGGCCTTGAGCGCGTCGCGTTCGTGTTTGAGGTCGGCCAGTTGTTTTTCGAGAGCAACCAGGCGTTCCTTGCTGGCGGCGTCTTTCTCTTTCTTCAAGGCTTCGCGCTCGATCTCGAGCTGGAGGAGGCGGCGCTCGAGTTGCTCCAACTCCTCCGGCATAGACTCCATCTCGGTGCGGAGCTTGGCGGCGGATTCGTCAATCAGGTCAATGGCCTTGTCGGGCAGGAAACGGTCGGAGATGTAGCGGTGCGACAATTGCGCGGCGGCGACGAGGGCGGCGTCCTGGATGCGGACATGGTGGTGGAGTTCGTAACGCTCACGCAGGCCGCGCAGGATGCTGATGGTGTCCTCGACGGTCGGCTCGGCGACGAGCACGGGCTGGAAGCGGCGTTCGAGGGCGGCGTCCTTCTCGATGTACTTGCGGTATTCGTCGAGGGTGGTGGCCCCGATGCAGTGGAGTTCGCCGCGGGCGAGCATGGGCTTGAGCATGTTGCCCGCGTCCATCGCGCCCTCGGCTTTGCCGGCGCCGACCATCGTGTGCAGCTCGTCAATGAAGAGGATGATCTGGCCCTGTGCCTTGGTGACTTCCTGGAGCACGGCCTTGAGGCGCTCCTCGAATTCGCCGCGGAACTTCGCGCCGGCGATGAGCGCGCCAAGGTCGAGAGCAACGATGCGCTTGTCCTTGAGGCTGTCGGGCACGTCGCCGGCGACGATGCGCCGGGCGAGGCCCTCGACAATGGCAGTCTTGCCGACGCCGGGCTCACCGATGAGAACGGGGTTGTTCTTCGTGCGGCGCGAAAGGACCTGGGTGCAACGGCGGATCTCGTTATCGCGGCCGATGACGGGATCGAGCTTGTTCTGCTGGGCGAGTCGGGTGAGATCGCGTCCGTATTTTTCCAAGGCCTCGTAGGTGGCCTCGGGATTCTGGCTGGTGACGCGCTGGTTGCCGCGGACTTCGGTGAGGGCCTTGAGGAAATCGTCGCGCTTGAGGCCAAGCGCCTTGAAGACCTTGCCGACGCCGCTGGAAGCCGGCTCGTCGAACAGCGCCAGCCAGAGGTGCTCGACGGAGACGTATTCGTCCTTGAGCTTTTTGGCCTGATCCAGCGCGTGGACGAGCAGCTTGTTCAGGCGCTGGGTGACCATGACGCCCTGGCCGGTGGTGTCGCCGCCGGAGACGCGCGGGAGCCGGGCGATCTCCTCCTCGAGCTTCGCCTTGGCGAGGTCGGGCGAGACCTTGAGGCGTTCGAGCAGGCGCGGCACGAGGCCGCCCTCCTGGGTGGCGAGCGCCAGAGCGAGGTGCTCGACGTCCACGGCCTGGTGCTGGTTGCGGGTGGCGATGGCCTGCGCGTCTTGCAGCGCGGCCTGGGATTTTTCGGTGAATTGGTTCAGGTCCATGACGTTCTGGGAATAACAGCTGAGCAGCGCGGCCGCCACGTGACGGGGTCACGCCACGCGGCACGGCGGACCCGCTGAGAGCGGCTTTGGAAAATCATTTCGCGAGCCTCCGAGCGCCGTTTGGTGTCCACGCTTCAGCGTGTGGTTGGCCGTGGCCGCCTGAAGGCTGGACACCAACCGCATTTTCCAAACACGCTCTGAGGGTCTCATGAGGCGCAGGGTGGAGGGGCCTCGGGGATGGTGCAATGCGGGAATGAGGCTTCACAACAGGGCTTGCTCGAGAAGGGTGGCCCGCAGGCGACCACGGATGTTTTCCAGCAACTTTCGCGCGCCTTCGGGCCGCAAGCCGAGCACCATGCCGATCTCGTCCGGTTCCAAGCCCTCGGCGAAATACAGTTCGAACGCCTCGCGCTCGGTCTTCGGCCAGGCGCTGGCGGCGCGCTGCATTTCATCAAGCAGGTCCTTGGCCGCGACCAACTGATCGGGTGCGGCCGCGCTGGGGTCCGCCACCAGGTCCCTGGTTTCGGCCACGGGCGGTTGGAGCGTCTCTTCGATCACCTCCAAGGGTTGCTCCGGCTCGTAGCCGGCGGTGGCGTCACGGTCTTCCGGCAGGACCCGGGGCGATTCCAAAGGCACCACTTCTTCCACCTGCTGCCGGAGAGCCCGGTGGCGGCGTGCCAGTTCCTGTCGCGCGAGGATGTAGAGCCACAGCAAAGCGCCCACCTTGGCGGGCTTTTTTTCCGGGGCGGCGAGGGCCCGCCGGGCCACTTCATCCACCACGGCCCGCGGGTCAATTGCCCCCTGGGGCAGTTCGCCCAAAGTGACTTCGTGCCAGAGGTGACGCCGCACGTAGCGGAGCAGCCGGGCGTGATGCTCGGCCAGCAGGGCACGGACGACATCCCGCAGTGCTTGCGGACCGCTGCCAGCGGGCTGGGGTTCGGCCGCGAAGCGACGCGGCTTGCCGTCATGCAACTCCGCGCGGCGGGTCTTGCGCTTCCAGAACACCTCACGGCGCAACTCGGACTTCAGCTCGTTCAGTTGCCGCAGGAGATGTTTCACAGCACCGGCTAGCGCCGGCACCGGGTCGGTTCCAGTCCCCTCGCCGCGGAGGATGTTGGACGGCACCCGCAGCACGAGAGCGGCGGTGTACCAAGTCTTCCTGGGATGCCGCTCCAAGGTGACGTGGAGATGAACCGCATCGGCTGGGAAGTGGGCCAGGTGCCGTTCCAGTTTGGAAATGGTGCGCCGAAGGCGCTGCTGAATCTGCTCGTGGGCATGAAAGCCACGGGTCACAAGATTCCATGGAAAGTGGGCCAGGGCTTGCATGGCTTGTTCGGAAAGGCTGCTCAGTTCGGAGAACTGATGTGGGTCACCACCGTGCCCGGCACCGCCAGGGGCGGCACCGGTTCTTTGGCGCAAGGCATCTTGCGCCCCACGATCCGGTAGAACTCGGCGCCGTCGAGGGTTTCCCGCGCCAGGAGTTCCCCGGTGATTTGTTCCAGTTGATCGCGATGCTCCAACAGGCACTGCTTGGCCGCCGCATAGGCGTGATCGAGGATGGATTTGACCTCCTCATCCATCTCTCGCGCGGTCTGCTCGGAGCAGTCCCGTTGCAGCGGGGCTTCCGGGCCGGCGAGGAACATCGGCTGACGCTGGGCGCAGTTGGCGAGGCCAATCCGCTCGCTCATGCCGTACAGGGCCACCATCTGCCGCGCCAGCGCCGTGGCCCGCTCGAGGTCGTTCTGCGCGCCGGTGCTGACTTCGCCGAACACGATTTCCTCCGCCGCGCGTCCGCCCAGCAGGCCGCGCAAGCGATCGAGCAGATCGCCTCGCGTGAGCAGAAACTGGTCTTCGCTCGGCAACTGCATCGTGTAGCCCAGGGCGGCCCGCCCGCGCGGCACGATGCTGATCTTGTGCACCGGGTCGGCGTGTTCGCTGTGCGCAGCCACCAGCGCGTGACCGACTTCGTGATACGCCACGCGGCGCTTGTCCTCGGCGTTGAGCCGGCGGCTGCGGCGTTCCGGCCCGGCCACAACTTTTTCAATGGCTTCCTCGAGGTCGCGCTGGGTGATTTCCTTCGCCTTGCGGCGGGCGGTCAGCAACGCAGCTTCGTTCAACACGTTCGCCAGGTCTGCGCCCGAAAAGCCAGCGGTGGCGGTGGCGATGCGCCGCAGGTCCGCGTCCGGAGCGAGCTTTTTGTTGCGAGCATGGACCCTGAGGATGGCCTCGCGGCCGTTGAAGTCGGGCGCGTCCACGACGATCTGACGGTCAAAGCGCCCGGGCCGGAGCAACGCGCGATCGAGCACCTCGGGCCGGTTCGTCGCGGCCAGGATGATGACCCCGGTGTTGGCCTCGAAGCCGTCCATCTCGACCAGCAGCGCGTTGAGCGTCTGCTCGCGCTCATCGTTCACCGCGCCGACGTGGACGCCGCGCTGCCGGCCGATGGCGTCCAGTTCGTCAATGAAGATGATGCACGGCGCGTGTTCCTTGGCCTGCTTGAACAGGTCGCGCACGCGCGCCGCGCCGACGCCGACGAACATCTCGACGAAGTCCGCCCCGCTCATCGAGAAGAACGGCACGCCCGCCTCGCCGGCGACCGCCCGCGCCAGCAACGTCTTGCCCGTGCCGGGCGGCCCGACGAGCAGCGCGCCCTTGGGAATCCGCGCACCGATGGCCTGATACTCCCTCGGGTTTTTCAGGAAATCCACAACCTCCTTCAACTCCTGCTTGGCCTCGTCGCAACCGGCCACGTCGTTGAAGGTGACGCCGGTGTTTTTGTCCACGATGAGCCTCGCACGGCTTTTGCCGATGCCGAAGACACCCTCGCTGGCGGCGCTGAACCGGCGCGCCAGCAGCGACCAGAGCAGGATCATCAGACCGATGGGCAACACCCACGCCAGCAGAAACGTGGACAACGCGCTCGGCCGCGTGCCGACGTATTCCACGCCCGCGGCCTGAAGCTCCTTCACGAGGTCCGGGTCTTCCACGCGCACCGTGCGGAAGAGGAAGGGCTTGGTCTCGGCCAGCGCGCGGCGGAGGCCCTGCGGCACCTCGGCGGTGTTGGTATCGGCGGATTGGAGGACCGGTGGGGCAGGGGGGGCGTTGGTGTCGCGGGCGGCCAGCGGCACGATGCGGCCGGCGATTTCGTCCTGCTTGACGGCGGCCTCGGCGACCTCGCGGCGTTCGAGGTGCGCCTTGAACTGGCTGTAGGGAATCGTGCGAACGGCCAACTGGCCAAAGAACTCCTGCCAGCCCCACAACACGAGCAGCGTGACCAGGAAATACCAGATCAGCCAGCGCGCCTGGGGATCGAACTTGCCGGGAAGCTTGAGCTTGGGCGGCGCTTTTTTCATGGGCGTCAGATTAACCCACCGGCCAAAGCCCGTCAGGAACAAATCGCGCGGCGTGGCGGCGCCCTCCCGAGCCGCCGCTCCGCGGAAGCCTTTGGAGCACGGGAAGCGCCCTCGCGCCCGATCGGCCATGAAGCTCCCGCAAACCCATTCAAACAAAACTGTTTTTGCCTTACTTTCGTATTGTTGTAAGATTTCTCCATGACTGTGGCCACAAGAGCCGAATCGGTTTACTTCTCGGTCAAGGGCCAGGTGGTCATCCCCGCCTGGCTGCGCCGTCAATTCCACATTGAGGATGGCACAAGAGCCATTGTGCAAGCCACTCCGGAGGGGATTCTGCTCAAGCCAGTGACCGCCGCCTTCATCAAGCGCGGGCGCGGCATTGCCCGGCGAAAACCTGATGACCAGCCCTTCGCGCAATGGTGGGCTGCACACAAGGCCGAAGAGAAGAAGCTCGAGGAGGCGAAGTATGCCCGCAGCACCGGTAGTGCTTGATAGTCACGCGCTGGTGGCCTACTTCCGGGACGAGCCGGGCGCGGAAACTGTTGAAGCTCTCCTGGCCAAAGCTGCGGCCAGCGAACGCCCGTTGCACATGACCGAGGCGAACTACGCCGAGGCCAAATACGCCCTGATCCGCAAGGACGGCCCGAAGGCTTGGGAGGCTTCCGCGCAAATCCTCACCGGCCTGCCTGTGGAATTTCACCCGGCCGACCGTGTCCTCGCCGACCTGGCCGCCGATTTCAAGGCCCGCTTCAAAATGAGCCTGGCCAACGCCTTCGCCGCCGCGCTGGCCAAGGAAAAGAAAGCCGAACTCGTCACCGGCGACCCGGAATTCAAGCCGCTCGAAAAGGAAATCAAAATCCACTGGCTGAAATGACCGGGAATCCTCGGACACGCTCCACTACATGGAATTAGAGGAACAATCGGTTGCGACCACACTGGCCCAAAGACTGGGCGACGTCCCGCACGTCTCGGGGTTGCTGCGCCGCATCGCGCGGCTGAGTGGCGCGCACGACCGCGTGACCGACTGGCTGTTCAAAGTGGCGGTCCAGCGCGGCGCACGTCATTACCAGCGGGTCTTTGATCCAACCCTGCCGCCCGATGCGCACGGGGTCGCCGACGAAGAAGTCGGCATCGCGCTCTGCCTTGGCGAACAGCCGTATGATCTGGACCGGCTTCGCGCGGCCGCGCAATTACTCAGTTCGCCCAAGGTGGACGCCGCCCGACTCTGCCGCCTGGCCGTGCAGGAACGCTGCGAACCGGTGCTGCTCCACATTGCGAATTTGGCCGGCCGTTTCGCGCCGGCACTGCATCCGTGGGCTTATGTTCGCCAGCACCTGCCGGCCCGCGCCGTGCCGCACACCGACGCCCTGCCGCACTGGAGTCGGCTGGTGAGCCACACCGGCGTCAGCGCCCACGGCGGCCCGCCGCGCACCGACTGGCTTTGCCGCAATGAATAACCCGCGGCGCATCCTGGAAACGCTCGACCGCCACCTGACTGCCCCGGCCGAGTTGACCATCTTTGGTCGGGCGGCGCTCGCCCTGGGCTTTGCTGACAGCCCGGCGAGGTTTGCCGCCAGTCAGGACGTGGATGCGATCCTGCCGCTTTCGTGGCTGGCCGCCGCGGACGCGAACCTGGATTTCTGGCAGGCCTAACAACGCACCCATGCGGAACTGTAGCCGCAGGGCCTCTATCTCACCCACCTGTTCCGCGAAGTCGAAGTCATCCTCACGCCCGACTGGCTGGCCCACCGCGTTCCACTGCCGCTTGAACTTGCGCGCCTGAAGGTTTTCCGTCCGGCCACACTGGACCTTGTCCTTACCAAGATGGCGCGTGGCGATGCAAATGACCTGGAGGACATTCGCTTCCTGCTCCAGCGCGAGCCGTTGACCACTGTCCAGCTCGAAGCCGCGTTCCGACGCGC
>CALJWR010000198.1 GCA_937976685.1 uncultured Verrucomicrobiae bacterium | reverse complement strand
CACCCGGGGGCAGCGCGCGGGGCGCCTCGGCGCGAAGTGCGATGGCCAGGCCGACCAGCAGCAACCCGGCGGACATCAGGGCAGGAATGGGCTTGAGCATGGCCCGAGCATAGGCGGTCCAACCGCCCCCGCCAAGCCCGGCGCAGTTCCGGCTCGCGCTCAACTCAAGTCACCGTCGCAGCGGTGACCCGGGCCTGTTTCCCCGCCGAGGGGTGCGCTGGTGGCGGGGACTCGTCATGGTCCGATGGTGCGCACCCGGAAGAAAACCGCCCGCTCGGTCGGCGGCGCGGCGAGTTGCAGGCTGACCGCCTCACTGCGGCCGGTAAAGGTGTTCTGCACTGTCCACACCTGCCAATCCGTCGTGGATTGCAACTCGTTGGTAGTGCCGGGCGGCGTAGTGATTTGAAGTTCGACGGTACCGTCCGGATGCCGAGCGATACCCAGGAAACGGGGCCGCAGTGGTTGGGGTGGCAGCCACTGGCCGGTGCGGCGGTTGTTGGCCCGGGTGGTGTACCAGCCGGTGGCTGCCGGGCGCAGAGCGGAGTCCAGGGCGTACAAAGTTGCCCCTCCCGCGAAGTAAATGCGTCCTTCCGGAGTTAGCACCGTGGGCGAAAGCGTGCCGGCGGCGGCCGGCAGATCGTAAGCCCAGCGAAGCGTTCCATCGGCCGCCAAACATACCAAACGCCCCTGTGATGAAACCAGCCACGAGCCATCGGCGGCGGCGGTGAGGGCGGAGCAGGCCAGCGGTACCTGGGTTTGCCGGGCGCCCGTGGCCTCCAGCAGCGCAATCAGGTCGGGATATATTTTGGAGCGGAGCAGGGGAACGGCGAGGTTGACCGGCGAGTGCACGGCTTCCCCGGGCGCTCCCTCGAACGCCAACTCCGCGGCCACTTCTCCCAAGCTGGTGAACCAGCGCAGGCGCAGGTCGCTTCCCGGAGTCAGGAGCCGGCCGGTGGAATCCAGGGCCAACCCCCGTCCGAATACCCCCGCCACGGCCGCGGTCCAGCGTAATTGTCCATCCGGCGCGAAGCACCGAAGCTGCCGGCTCGTCTGGGTGACGGCATACACAGTGTCGTCGTGCCCAAGGGCCACCGCATTGAACGCCTCATCCCAGACCGACCAGAGTTTCTGGCCGTCCAGTCGCAGCGCTTGCAGACCGAATGCTCCGGCCACGAGCACCAAGCCCGATTCGGAAACCGCCACCTCGGCCGCCGCACTCTGAAGCGGCTGGAGCATATGCCGCCATTGCACCACGCCTTCGGGGCTGAGGGCGTAAATCTCCCGGCCTCTCCAACCGAGGATCGTGTTGTCAACGGCAACCACCGGTTGCGAGCCGGTAAAGCCGCGGACCTCAGTCTGTTGCCAGCGCACCGAGCCATCGGGCCGATATGCGGTCAACTCCTGCAGCAGGTGGTAAAGCGTCCCGTCCGGGGCCAGCGAGAGTTGTCCGCCGGTCCAGCTCAACGGCGCTGTCCATGCGAGGTTCGCGCCGGTGGCCGTGGTGGAAACCACCGGGCCGAGGCGTCCCACTTCCTGCCCGTTCAGATCCAGCGCGCGCAGCCAATAATAGGCCGTGCTGCCGGGCTGGCGGGCCCAATCGGTGTAATTGGTCTGATCAAGCATCGGCCCCAGCACCCGCACGGCATCCTCGAACCGGGGCGAGTCTCCCGACCAAAGCTCGAGCAAGGTGAGGGTATTCGGACGGTTCCAGCGCAGGGTGGCGATGTTGACCGAGGCCAAAGGCTCAGGCGCGAAATCGGTGGGCAGTTCCGGCGTGGGCAACCCCTCTTCCCACGAGGCGGAGTTGCGGCGGTCCTTGCGGGGCATGGCCCAGGCATCGTCGGCGGGTGGGGTAGCACCCCGAAATGCCGCAAGGGAAGACAACTCCGCAACGAACAGCGTGCCGTCCTGACTCAGCACCAGGCCGCTGGGAGCCGGTGGCGAGGCCAGGGACCAGACCGCGAGGACCGCTCCGGTGGAACTGAGCATTCGGACCTCGGTCGCACCGGCCAGGTACCAGTTGCCCTCCCGGTCCACCGCGGAGATCACCCCTGCATTCAGGCGCCCGCCAGCCGGGAAGCGGCGCAGGACCTGGGCGTTGGTATTGAGCACGAAGACCTCGGGCGCGGCCCCCACGCGGACGAAAGCCAGTTGGTCCGCGGCCGGCGCCAAACCTTGGACGGCTGACCGCAGCGTGTTGTTGAGAGGAGCACCGATGCCGTCGGGCTGCAGCACCTGCATCAACTGACCGCGATCCGGAAAAATCAAATGACCCGAGCGGCTCAGTGCCGGGGGTAAACTGGCGGCGTATCGGAGCGAGTACCGCTTGGTGCCGTTGGGATTAATCACCGAGATCCCCGGGGGGATTTGGGGATTGCACACCCAAATGGTTCCGTCTGTCGCCACCACGGGATCGGCCACTCCCGAGTCGCTGGCGTCCATCTGCCAAAGGAGCAAGCCATCCGTAGCCCGACGGGCCACGATCGAGTTGCCGGAGGGGTAGATCAACAACCCCGACCGCGTCAGCGCCATCAAGCCCTCGGGGGCTTCGGTCAGCCCGGTCATCTCCCACAACAACTCTCCCGTGCTGGACACGCAAGCCAGCGCCCGGCGCCCGGGGAAAAAGATACGCCCGTCCTCGGCCATCACCGGGGCCATGGAACGCGCGGGGAACAGGAAGTTGGTCTCCCCCGTGCTGCGTCGCCACAATTCCGCGCCCGTGGCCCCGGAAAGCGCCACCAATGTCGCCCGAAATTCCGGCCCGGTCCGGGCCAGCACGACAACCGTGCCGTCGTCCGTCACCACCGGCGGACCGTGCAACCTCCCCGACAACGCCACCCGCCACAGCCGCGCACCCTGACTGCCCTTGACCGGCTCGCTCCAGGGACCGGAGCCGTCGGTCCCGGCCGCTCGCACCCAGTACCAATGCGGCTGGTTTCCCGGCACGAAGAAATCCGTGAATGACCAAGTGCGCGTCACATTGGTGACCAACGGCACGGCGCCGGCGAGATCGGGGCTTGGTGCGCGAAAGACCTCATACCACGCGGCGCCCGGCACCGGGTTCCAGGTGACCACCACCGTCGAGTTGGTGGCGGCATCAGTGGCGGCGACCGGCTCCGGCGCCAGCAACGCGGGCAACGGGGCGGGCAGGCGCCCGTGGTGAACGGCGTTGCGGCCGAGCATCGGCCAGGGGGCATCCGCCATTACGCCGCCCGCCAATTGAACGCGATGCAGGACTCCGTCCTCGGTGCTGACGACCAACTCGGTTGGTTCGGCAACCAACAGTCCGCCCAGCGGCCGCGCGCCCAGTTCCCCGCGCCAACGTTCCTCGCCGCTGGCACGGTCCAGGGCGAGCAGGTGACCGGCCTCGGTGGCCACGTACACCAGGTCCGGGTTGCCCAACGCGGGCGTGCAGGACACCGGCGCCCCGGTCTCGACCGACCATCGCACCTCGCCGTTGCGGGTAACCGCCCGGAACAACCCGGCCTGGTCGCCGAAGTAGGCAATTCCTTCTTCGTCCACCACGGCACCGGCGGTGACTCCGTTGGTCCCAACCTGCCAAAGCAACCGGCCATCCGAAGCAAATCGGCTTAAACCACTCGCCGATCCTCTCCCGCCCGAGAGCACCTCGGCATCACGATCCAGCGCCAGCGGCCAGGCCCGCGGGGATGAGGAAGCGGTGACGGCCCAGAGAATGGTTCCCAGCCGGTCGCGTCGCCCCAGCCCGGAATTGCCGCCCACCCAGAATGAATCATCCGCGGCGAAAACCGCAGCACTGTAATCTCCTCTGTCGTTACCAAACCAGTTGGTTTGCAGTACCTCCCCGGCGAGGGAAATCCACAAAGCCCACTGATTGTCTCCTTGAATTCCATGCACAAACAGTAGGCCCTGGCCGTTCAAGGCCGGGGGAGGCGGGGGCGCGGTGTAGGGTTGCCGATAAGGAAGATTCCAGCGCAGAGTGCCGTCCGGGTTCAGGCAGAAAATTCCCGACAAGGTCGCGGTGAAGCACACGCTTCCGTCCGGGGCCACCAGGGGCATGCTGATCGCCTCTTCCCGACCGGTGGCAAACCGCCAGTTTCGGGTGCCATTCGGGGCCAACGCCGTGACCCCGCCCTTGAAATCGCCCAGGTACAAGGTCCCATCCGGTCCCTGGGCTGGCGCTGACAGGGGCGCTTCCGCCACTTTCAGGCGTGCCACAAAGCCGCCCGGTACGGGTACCTCGATCCGGAGGTGGACCGGGCCGACCAACGGCCCGTAACCCGCCGCATTGCGGGCCCGCACCCAGTACCAGTATTCGTAGCCTGCCACGACGTCACGGTCGGTCCATTCCCGCTCCACCAGAAACGCGGCCACGCGCACCGCCTCCGTGAAGTTCGCGCTGCCTCCGCGCCAGACCTCGCAGGTAACCAGGCCGGGCGGGAGGTCCCATTCCAGGCGCACGGCATTGTTTGTCTTGGTTGCCGTCAATCCGGTCGGTGCTTCCGGCAAGGGGAGGGGCATTTGGTGGGCCGTGCGCGCAGGGTTCCCCCCGAGTAACGGCCAGCCGTCCGGCAGGGGTGCGCCCACATTGCCGAAGGCCCTGACGCGAAAGTCGTAAAAGCCTACGACCAGGGAACCGTCCGTGCGCAAAAGGGGGGCACCACCGGAGAACGTGGAGGCGGGTGGGGACCACCGGGCGACCAAGTCTCCCGCGGGGCCATACGCGACAATTTGCCCATTGCGCAACGGAAGCCATAACCAACCATTGTTTGCAAGGGCGGGGGCCAGTTGTCCCGGCCAGATGTCGGGAAATGTCGGAGGTTGTAATTGCCGGATCAACTCTCCGTGCCGGTCCCGCACGTCAATCTTCCCATCCGACCTCAGCACGTACAGGGTGCCGTCCGCGCCAATCAGCGGCGCCATCATTTCCAGCCCTGGCCAGTGCTTCCGCCGGATCGAGCCGTCGGGATTGACCAGCAGCAGCCAGCCATTGGCGGAAGTGACCACAATCGTGCCATCGGCCGCCAGGGCCGGGGCAGCGGCCTGGGTCAGGTGCGGTTCCGTGCTCCAGCGCGTGGTACCCGATGAATCAATCGAAACCACCCGCCCATCCATCGGCAAAATCAATTGCCCGTCCGCCAGGATGGCTCCCGGACCATGCACCCAGACCCCCAGGGAACGGCGCAGTTCAAGCTCACCCGACCGGCTTAAGCGGATCAGGGCCGTGGTAGGGGGAGTGTCCGGATCGGTGCAGGCAATCCAGATTTTGCCATTGGCCTCCACCACCGGCGGAATCACCGGAGAGCCTCCGGGTTCGAAATTCCATCGTACGGTGCCATCGGCTTCGTAACAACGCAGACGGCCCACGCCAAACGATGGCGCCCCCTCGGCGATCAACACGGCGCCATCCTCAAGCACCACCGGCCAGCCCACACCTTCCCAGGTCAGGTCGTGCTGCCAGGCCAGCGTACCGTTGGACTGAATTTTTTGGACCCGGGATGGCCGTTCCCGCCGCACGATCACCACCCCACCCTCGGGTGTTTCTGCGGGAACCACCACGTCGGCCGGAAACGAGGTGATGAAGGTCCAGAGCACCGGCGGTTCCACCTGAGCGGAAGCCGGAGCCGGCCACAAGAGCAGTCCCAATACGGTCAGTAAACCGGGCGGAAAGGGGAAGTTCACTGCCGGAGAACCTACGGCTTTGGTAAGGGGCGAAGCGTGGTTCATAGGTTGTTTGGAAGATCGCCAAAAGTGCTAGCTTTCCAATGATGGGGTGTCAAGAAACCGCGTCGGGTGCTTAGGTGGTTCGCTGACCGCGCAGCCGACTTAAATCCATGACGACACCGGACAGAGCTTGCGGATACAGCCCTCACCGGCTGCGGTGACTCCGAAAAGGGGCGCTTCGGGTACCCCGCTTCAACCCAACTCTTCGTGAAGGTCGGCCGCTGGCTCCAAGAGCCGCCCGAGCGCGTACCGCTTTGACCCTCGCGGCATTTGAGCGGGAACGGCATCGTGTTGGGCGTGCCTCCGGGGGGAAGCGGCGTGCCCCGCCCGTTGTTCGGTGCCGGCTGGGCCAGGGCCGGGGTGCCCGACCAGGGGGCGGTGGGTCTCGACGCACACCAAGCCAGGTCCGGCACGGCTTGCGTCTTGTCCGGGCGGGGATCCACGGCATCTTACCGCGCCATGAATCCGACGGATGCCCTAGCCGAGCTGCGCGCCCGGTGCAACGAGCTGGCCCGGGTCATCACCGCCATGCACGCCCCTGCCCGACACCTGGGCCAACC
>CALJWR010000197.1 GCA_937976685.1 uncultured Verrucomicrobiae bacterium | reverse complement strand
GTCGCCCGGTTGACGCGGAATCGGCACGTTGAAGCGCGCTGTGCCCTGTGCCCAGGGCTCGACCGTAGCCGCGACGTTCGTGCTGAACACGGCACGGCTGCCGGCCAGAACACGCAGGCGCACCCGACCGGTCTGGCGCCGGCCCAGGTCGTTCGTGATCACCACGGCGACCTCCCGCTGTTCGCCCGGCGAGACGGTATCGGCCCAGAAATCCGCCAGGATCCCCACCGGCGCGAAGGACTCGCGCACAAATTCGTAGAACTTCGGTTCGAAGGTCAGCTTCTCGACATCGGCCCAATGATCGCTGGTGGCGCCGCCCACGGGCCGGGGCAGGTCGCCGGCCCGCGAGTAACCCAGGAGGCAAAAATGCAGCACACCGGCGCACTTGCGGCCCGCGCGCCAGAATTCGGTCTTGGCGGCCAGGGTGCGGGCGTACAGCTCGCGCCGTTGCTCGACGGTCGCGTTTGGCCCGAGGAGTTGCGCATAGACCTGATCCGTCAGACAGGTGGGCTGGCCGTCGCGCGTGAGCCAGAGCCAGGCGTATTCGTTGATTAGAATGGCCGTCTGACGACGTCGCTGCGGCTCTTGCAGCGGGGGCGTGGGGGACACGGTCGGCATCTGGCGCAGGCGAAAAACCTCCCGGCCTTGCCAGGCGCCGATCATCAGGTACGGATGGGCCTCGACACAGTCGGTGTCGCTCTGCGGTTCGCCCCAGCCGTTGTCCCACGGGCGATTCGAGAGGTCGAGGGCGCGGACGGCCCGGAGCGCCTTGCCGGTTTCGCCGGTGAAACTCTCGTTCTGCGCGTCCCAGATCACGACGCTCGGATGGTTCCAGCGCTCGCGTATCCAACCCGCATACTGCGGTACGAGCTGCTCGGCGGTGGGACGTTCCGGGCATTGGTCCCGTTCACCGCCGAGCAGCCAGATGGGAAACTCGTCCTGAATCAAGATGCCCAATTCATCCGCGATGTCGTACCAAAACTCGGGCGGAAACCCGATGCAGTACCGAAGCGAGTTCCAGCTCATTTCCTTGACCCGCTGATGCAGCCGGCGCACCCAATCCGGGCGCCACGGCCGGTCGCCGCGTTCGGCGTCCTCGAAGAATCGGTACAGGGTAATGTTGCTGCCCCGGAGGAAGTACGGCTTGCCATTGAGCAGCGCGCGTCCCGTGGCCGGATCGAAACGGAAAGCGCGCATCCCAAACCGAGTCGAAAGCGTGTCCGGCCCGGTGCTCGTCTCGACTTCGTAGAGGAATGGATCTTCCGGCGACCACAGACGGCATCCGGCGATCGGGATCATGGCCTCGACCGTGGCCTCCTGGTCGCGTCGCAGCGAGACGGTGGCAGAACTTGCCCGCCCGACAACGCGCCGGGTGTTGGCCTCACGAACGGTGAACTCCGCGCCGCTCACCGTGTCCGGCCCGGCGTTACGCAACGTCGTGACCACCCGGACCGCTTGCGCGCCCACCTCGGGCACGGTCTGCACGCGGACGATATGCGGCGTACCGGACAGGATCAGTTCCACCGAGTCGAAGATCCCCGGGATGTACTGGTACTTTTCGAAGTCCCAGCCACCAGGCACGTCGGGCGGGAGAAACTTCCGATGCGCCAACACGCGGATGACCACCTCATTCGTACGACCACCGCCGCGGAGCCAGCGGCGCACGTCGTACCGGGCCGGGGTGAAGCTGGCGAGGCTCTCGCCAACGGGTTGGCCGTTGAGCCAGACCTTCGCGCCGAACATCGCCTTGTGAATCTTCAGCTCCGCGACGGGAGGAGTTTCCCCGGCGACGGAGAAGCGGCGCCGATACCAGAATGCCTCGCGCCGGTCATTGTCGTCGCCAACCCCGACAAACGGCGGATCGGCCATGTCGGCGAGGCCGGGGACGGGCACACGATGATCGAAAGCGGCCGGCATCTGGTCGCGCCGGCCCTCGGCGATTTCCCACGGACCATCCAGCTTCAACACCGTGCGGCCGCGCGCGACGTAGTTTCCGGCGGCAAGGACGGTTGATCCGGAGAGGGCGCAGACGAGGGGCAGCAGCAGGCAGGTGCGGGCAAGGCGCAAGTTCATGAGAATTGGAGCCGAGTGCTCACGTGGCCAGCGTTTCGCAAATCGTCATCCGACGCAAGGCAGGCTTGCCGGCCACAGCCGGCACCATTCCCGCTGCGGCGATCGTTGCCGAAGGGGGGGGCGGACAGCTCCGCCTGCCCGGGTCACCGATCTCGGGTTGGCGGGTCAACTGTGGTGCTGCCAGTTTCCTCCCGCCGCAGCGTAACGCCGATGAAGCGCCATGCCGCGGGGAATTCCTCGAGGGCAAGCTCTCGTCGCCCGCGAAACGGATCGCCAAGAACGATCCGGTCGCTCGTAACGTCGAGCACCGCGACCACATGATCCGTCAGGAGGGCGAACTTCACCCACGCCAGCGCCGGTGTTTGCTCCCGCAATTCGTCCACCGACCGGAATGACCGGTGCATGGCTCGCAAGCCGGCGCGGCCATAGTGAGAGTTCAGCCGCCCGGCAAGTACGTCCGGCGGGGTGCCCGTGCTGGCGGTTGTCGAGAACAGGAGCGCCAGTTCGCCTTCGTCCGCCGTGATTCCCAGCCGCTTCAGGGCGGTGACCGTCGCGGCGGGTCCGCAGGTGTAGTCGGTGCTTTGGCGACACACGCCGTCATCATCGAACTGGGTCACCAGACACGCCAGTTCCCGCTGATTGAACGCCGGCGCGAGGAACGGCCAGGCGGCCTCCACCAGAACAAGGACGGTCACCAGGGCAATGATCGCTGCCCGCTGACTCGGTCGGCCCAACCGGGGCAGCGTGATGCCAAAGATCATCGCGCCGCCAAGGGCGAGGACGACGTATTCGCGGCGGCCAGCCGTGAACCAGGCGAACGGGGGGATCAGTTCGAGCGGGCGATAGCGCAACGCCACACCGCACAGCAACACGGTGAGGAGCGGTACGACATACCCGAGCAGCCACCAGCGCCCGGGTAGCCGCGCCAAACGCCCGCCGAGCAAGAGGCCGGCGGCGCCGAGGACCACGACTCCGGAGGCTTGCAGCCAGGGAAGCCAGATCGGGTTGCCGTCGAAAGTCTTCATGTTGGTCGCCCTATTTGGATTTTGGGTCCGCGCGGTTCGTCTTCCGTCCAGCCGTTTCGACAACCCACCGCCTGATCCGTTTCGCCACGGCGACTCGTTTCTTGCCGAGGGCCAGTTCCCGCCTGCTTGGCTGCCGGCGCCAGCGCGGAAGCCCGCAAAAAGGGATTGGGGAAGGCTCAGGCCCCGGTTTTTCCGCTCTTTACACCCCGCCCCCGCCCCCGCCATTCTCGCTGGATGTCAGTGACTCGTCTCGAGAGTCGGCGGGTGGAGGCCTCGGCCAGCAAAGTCGGACGTGTGCTGGCCTCCGTTCACGACTTGGAGGCCGCCGTACAGCGGTCACAAACGTATTTGCTCGGGATCCAGAAGCCCGAGGGCTACTGGATCGGCGAATTGATCGTGGATTGTTCGCTGGTGGCCGACATGGTGATCTACCACCACTGGGATGGCAGCGTGGACCGGGAGTGGGAACGCAAGGCCATCAACCATCTCTTCTCGCACCAGCTTCCCGATGGCGGTTGGAACATCTACACGGGCGGTCCGCCGGAAGTGAACGTCACCGTCAAGGCCTACCTCGCCCTGAAGCTGGCGGGCGTGCCGGTGACGGACCCGCGGATGCTGCGGGCACGATCCGTGGCGTTGAGCCTGGGCGGCGTGCCGCGCCTGAACACGTTTTCGAAGCTCTATCTGGCGCTCGTGGGCCTCTACCCGTGGAAATACCTGCCGACCATTCCCTGCGAGGTGCTGCTGATCGGCAAATGGTTCCACGTGAACTTCTGGGACATGAGCAACTGGTCGCGGGTGATGCTGGTGCCGCTGGCCATCATCAACCACTTCCGCCCGACCCGCCCGCTGCCCAATGGCGTCACCCTCGATGAGCTCTACCCGGCTGGTTACCACGAGCGCGACCTGCGGTTGCCGCGTGATCCGGAGATCTTCACCTGGCGCAACTTCTTCCTTGCCCTCGACAAGCTGCACAAGTTTGCCGAGGCGTGGGCGCGTCTGGGGATCCACCCCTTCCGGCGTCGCGCCCTGAAACGGTGCGAGGAATGGATTATCGAGCGAATGGAGGGCTCCGATGGCTTGGGGGCGATCTTTCCGGCCATGCTCAACTGCCTGATCGCGCTGAAGGTTCTCGGTTACGCGGACGACCACCCCTTGGTTCAGCGGGCGTGGACGGCCTTGAAAGAACTCCAGCACGAGGAGCCGGACTCGGTGCGCATCGAGCCGTGCTTCTCACCGGTATGGGATTCGGCCATCACGGCCATCGCGCTTCGCGAGTCAGGCGTGCCGGAGGACGATCCGCGGATGAGGGCCGTGGGCCGCTGGTTGCTGGAAAAGGAGATTCGCTTCCGCGGCGACTGGGTTCAGAAGAATCCTGCCGAGGTCGAGCCGAGCGGCTGGGTCTTCGAGTTCGCCAACAAGTGGAACCCGGACGTGGATGACACGGCAATGGTCCTGCTCGCCCTGCGACTCATTGCCACGGACGACCCCGAGGCCCGCGATGCGGCCTACCGTCGCGGGCTGAACTGGATGCTGACCTTCCAGTGCAAGGACGGCGGCTGGGCGGCCTTCGACAAGGATTGCACCAAGAACATCCTCACCAAGGTGCCCTTCGCCGATCACAACGCGATGCTGGATCCGGAGTGCGCCGACATCACGGCTCGCATCCTCGAGGTGCTCGGTCACGAGAAGTTTCCGCTGGATCATCCGCAAGTCGCCCGGGCCATCGAATATCTGCGGCGAGAACAAGAGCCGGACGGCACCTGGTACGGACGGTGGGGTGTGAACTACATCTACGGGACGTGGCAGACCCTCCGCGGGCTGCACGTGCTGGGCTACCCGATGAACGAACCCTGGCTCCTCAAGGCGAGGGACTGGTACGAGAGCGTTCAACACCCGGACGGCGGGTGGGGCGAGCGTTGCGACACGTACGAGGACCCGGTCTTCAAGGGCCGCGGGCCCAGCACCGCCTCGCAAACCGCCTGGGCCGTCATGGCGTTGTGTACGTTTGGCGACCCTGACCGGCCGAGTCTGGTGCGGGGCGTCGAGTACTTGATCCGCACCCAAAATCCGGATGGCTCCTGGAGCGAGGAGGAAGTGACGGGCACCGGCTTTCCGAAGGTCTTCTACCTCAAGTACGACATGTATCGGAATAGCTGGCCGCTGCTGGCTCTGGCCACCTACCGCCAGCTTTGCGAGCGCGAGGGCAAGGCCATCAACGGCATCTCGCGAGCGCTTGGCGAGTCGCTCCGGGTGGTCACGGCCACCCCTTCCCGGTAACCGAGGGTCCCCGCCGCCGGCCCACACTGGCACCGGCGGGCCCTGGCAAACGCATGTTCCGCATCGGGTCGGTCCCGTACCTCAACAGCCTGCCGTTGACCTGCGGATTGGAGGCCGAGACGCGGTTCGCGCCGCCGTCCGAACTCGCGCGGCTGCTCCGACGCGAGGAACTGGAGGCGGCACTCGTCAGCGTGACCGAGGTGCTCTTGAGCGACCGCTACGAGGTGCTGGACGGCGTGGCCATCGGTTCGGATGGCCCCGTGCGGAGCGTCGTCCTCGCTCATCGCGTGCCGCTCAACGAGGTGCGCGCCGTCCATTGCGACCCGGCGTCGCTCACGAGCGTGAACCTCCTGCAAGTGCTGCTTGCGGAGCACCGGCTGGCGGCGCGGTTTGTCCCGCTTCCGGATTACCGGCTGGCCGCCGAACTGGACGCCGTGCTGCTGATCGGCGATCGCGCGCTCGACTTCTCGCTCACCTGCCATCCGCACACGGTGTGGGACCTGGGCGAGGCGTGGCGGGGCATGACCGGTCTGCCGTTCGTGTTCGCCGTTTGGGCGTTACGGCGGGGTGCGCACGCGGCGGCCGACCGGGCGCGCCTGCGCGAGGCCAAGCGGCGCGGCCTGGCGGAACTCGACCGGTTGATTGCGGCGTGGCCAGCCTACACGCCGGAATTCCGCAAACGCTATCTCACCGAAAACGTGAGGTTCGACCTGGGGCCGGCGGAAAAGGCCGGGCTGGAACGGTTCGCCGAACTCCTCGGCCGCCACCAAACGGGCCGCGTCCATCCGGTCCGTTTTGTGGCCTGAACCGCCGGGCGGCTTCCCACCGCCCTAAACCTCCCAGCCCGGACGGGCCGGGGGATTGATCATTTCCCGGGCAAGGGCCGGCCCGGTCAGCGTGCGGGTGGCGGCGTCCCAGCCAAGGCGTTCACCGGTACGAATGGCCATGGTGCTGAGGCACAGCGCCTCGGTGACGGTCGCGGAGAACTCGAAGTTCGCGCCAGTGGGTTGCGACCGGTCGTGAATGGCGTTGAGCCACTCGCGCTCATTGCCCGGCGACCGCGGCAGCGTCTTGGGCGGCTCGGTGAACGTCCGCATCCTGGCGCGCGGAATCAGCCGTGGCCGGCCGCCGACGAAATCGGCGAGGATGCTCCCGCCCTCGCCCACGAACAGCAACCCCTCGGCGTCGAGGCGTTCGTCAGCATCCAGTTGGGCAGGTCGTTCCGGCCGCAGGCCGCCCTCAAACCAACGCAGCGCGACCGCCGGTCGCCCGCCTGCCGCCGGGAAGTGAAGGTGGACGAGGGACGCCTGCGGGTAGCTGTCCGGATAGCGGTGGGTGGAGCTCGCCTCGGCCGTCGTTGGCGCCGCCAGCTTCAAGACGCGGAAAATCGTGTCGAAGCTGTAGCAACCCATGTCGCCGAACGCGCCGCACCCGAAGTCGTACCATCCGCGCCACACGAACGGCAGGTAGGCGTGGTTGAACGGCCGGTGGGCGGCCGGTCCCTGCCACAAGTCCCAGTCCAATCCGGCGGGAACCGGCTGCGCCTCGGTGGGCGTCGGCAGGCCCTGCGGCCAGAGGGGGCGCGATGACCAATTCAGGACTTCCCGCACCGGTCCGATGGCGCCGGCGGCCACCCACTCGCACAATCGGCGCGTGTCCTCCGAGGCCTGCGGGCCTACCGCCACCTGGGTGGCCACTTTGGTTTCCTGCGCCACGTCCGCCATCCGCCATGCCTCGTGCATCGTGCGGGTCATGGGCTTCTGACAGAAGACATGTTTTCCCGCCTTCATCGCGGCGATCGAAATGACCGCGTGGACGTGGTCGGTGCTGCCGACCACCACGGCATCGAAGTCGCGCTCCCGCGCCAGCAACTCGCGGAAGTCGGCGTACGCGGCGCAGCCGGAGGAACGGTTCGCACCGAGGCGCTTCGCGTTCCACGCATCCACGATCTTGCGGCACGGCTCGTACCCGGCCACGCCCGTGGTGCAGCGCAACGTGGGCGTCAACTGGATCGGCTGATTCGGGCTCAGCCACTCCCAGCCGGAACCGACCTCGAGCAGCCGATGCACCGCATTGCGGAATTCGTGGTCGCTCCACTGCGGATAATCCGCCGCCTCGCGCACCGGGTCACAGACGGCGACCGCCTGGACATCCGGCTCCTTGAGGAAGTTCAGCATCACGCGCAGCCCCTGCGATCCGACTCCGATGAATGCGACGTTGATGCGGCTGTTTGGAGCCGCGGCCTGGCCGCGTCCCAGCACGGCGGCCGGGACGAGGCTGAACGTCAGGGCGGCCTGGCCGGAGCGGGCAAGAAACGCGCGCCGCGAGGCGACGGGGCAACGGGAAGCTTTCATGGGTGAATCCTGGCTTTGTTGGGCGGGAGCCTACGAGCGGCGCCGCGAATCGCAAGCGCTCCTCGACGGCGCTTCGAACAACCGGGCCTCCCGCCGGTCCCATCCGGCTTGAGACCGCGGCCGCCTTCACGGTTGAATCGCGCGGTGAAGGCTCCCTGCGTCAGCGTGGTCATGCCCGTTCGCAACGCCGTTGCCACGGTGGGTGTGGCCGTCCAGAGCATCGTCCAGCAGGCGTTCGCCGATTGGGAACTAGTGGCGGTGGATGACGGTTCGACGGACGGCACGGACGAGCAGCTGAGACAATTGGCGGCCGGGGAACCGCGAATCCGCGTCGTGTGCCGCCCCGCCCACGGCATTGTCGCGGCCCTGAACGAAGGGATCGCGCTCGCGCGCGGCCGGTGGATCGCCCGGATGGACGCGGATGACGAGTCTCACCCCGAGCGATTGGCGCAGCAGGTGGCGGAACTCGAGCGGGATCCGGGTTTGGGCGTGGTGGGAACCCGGGTGGCGTTCGGGGGCGACCCGCTCGCGCAAGCCGGTTACGCGCTGCATGTGGCGTGGTTGAACGCGCTGGTGACACGCCGTGACATCAGTCTGAACCGGTTTGTGGAGTCGCCGTTTGCTCATCCCTCGGTCATGTTCCGGCGCGAGCTGGTGGAGCGCCACGGTGGGTATCGTGACGGACCGTTTCCGGAGGATTACGAGCTTTGGCTGCGCTGGCTGGAGGCGGGCGCAACGATGGCGAAGGTGCCGGCCACGCTCCTGACGTGGAACGATCCGCCCGCGCGGTTGTCGCGGACCGACCCGCGCTACGACGCGGAGGCATTTCACGCTTGCAAGGCGCCGTATCTGGCCCGTTGGTTGGCGCGCCATGTCAGCGCGCGGCGGCAAATTCTGGTCTGGGGCGCCGGGCGGCCGACGCGGCGGCGCGCGGAGTGGTTGGTTCGCCACGGGGTGGAGATCCGCGGCTACGTGGATGTGGATCTGCGAAAGATCGGCCGACAGTTCGCCGGACGCCCGGTTCTGGGACCGGAGTCGTTGCCGCCCCCGGATGCGGTCTTCATTCTCGGCTATGTCGCCAAGCGCGGCGCGCGGGAGCTCATTCGGGATTGCCTGGTCCGGCGCGGGTACAAGGAAGGGCGGGATTTCCTGCTGGCGGCTTGATCAGCGGGCCGTGGCTCGCGGGTTGAGGATCTTGAGGGCGTTATCGCGGTAGAGCTTCCTTAACACCTTGGGCTTGAGATCGAATCCGTGCAGCGGCCAACGGTAGTTGAAGAGGTCTTGCGCGTAGAAGTGCTCGTCCGCCGTCTCAAGGATCCGGAACGTGGTCCGCTACATCTCCGCGTTGTAACCCATGTCGGTGCCGTAGAGCAGCCGGTCTTGGTACTGGAGGAAGAACGCCGCCATGTAGCGCGGGATTGGGGCGGTCTCCCCAGAGCGCGCGCCGATGTCGGCGAACAGGTTCGGATAGGCCTTGAACATTCGGCCGAGGAGGGACAGGTTGTAGCAGCAATTCGCGAAGTGGCAGGCGATAAAGGTGGTGCGCGGATGCTTCTTCACGGCGCGCTCCAGCGTGGCGATCACCTTCTCGTGACCAAGGACATCGGGCGATGGCGGGATGTGCCACTTGAAGGCGTTCATGAGGCCGTCGTTGTGCCGGTCCATCGGCTCGTACATCCAACGGTCCTCGCCAACATGGACATTGACGGGCAGACCGAGTTCCGCGCTCTTGGCGGGAATGGGTCCATCCTGGGGTCGTCGAGGTGCCTGCCGCGGGAGTTGCCGCGCAAGCCACCGCCCTTGTCGCTGAGTTCACCGACGCCCCGGGCGCCGGACCGCGCGCAGCGTTCCAATTCGGCCACCGCAGCCGGCCCAAAGCCGGGTTGATCGAAGCCGGTATAGTCAATGCCGCTCCAGACATTGAATCGCTTCGGATGCCGGCCGTAAAGCGGCAGCAACTCATCGAACCGCTTTCCGGTGGCTCCGGTCATCACGACCGTCCTGGCAATTCCCACCTCGTCCCTCGTTCGCACCGAACGATCCACTTCCTCGGGCGTGCGAGCATAGGCGCGGGAATGCACGTCAATCGCCGGGTTACGGGCCTTCTCGACCCGCGTCGCCGGCACCCGCAAAATGGAGTTCGGCCGGTACTCTTTGAGCAGCAGGCGATCTGGTGGCGTAACGCCAGCGTCAGCGCTCAGCGCACGCATCGCGACGATCAACGCGGTGACCCCAAGCGCCGAGGCGACGAAACGCAGGCGGGCACCCGAGCCGCGCGACAAGTGGTCAGCGGGGCGGGAAAACTGGTCGTGGAGGTGCGCCATTGGCGGGACACAGTGACGCTGGGAGACGCTCTGGATCGTGGTGGTGCTCATCCGAGTGAGTCCAGGTCACGCGAAGACGGGGGCGCAACAAACAAACCTGGTCGGGAATGGTCGGATGTGGCCGGTTTGCGCAACGATGCCAACTGGGTTTCGGACACCGTGGTCATTTCTCGCCAGGGAATGTTACAGATCGGCTGTCGGAAGCCCGGATTTGCAGGTTGGTACAAGGGCTGCTACTCTGCGACCTAACGATGCGGAGTTCCCGCGACGGAAGTCTGCTACGGCTCCCCGCACCGGTCATCAAGGCTGGTGCAGACCGTCCTACCTGCATCCTGCCTGGGAGAACCGGGGTCTGATACGGTCTCCTCTTCTATTGAAGTCGCCTGGCGGCCCTTCGGGGCCGCCAGTTCTGTTTTCAGCGAGGCCACCCGGCAAGGGGCGTGGCGAGTCCGTCTGGCTGCAGGGAATTCGTTTTCGGTGGCCAAGTCCCGCCCCGCGCGCCACACTTACGACGGTTAGTCCAATGAATTGCGTGATCAGATTTGCTCGCCATAGGCATCTGGCGGCCATCTCGAGTGGCTGGTGCAGGTATCTTGCCTGGGTTGCGGCGCTGGGTGTCGGGTCGGGCGTTGCCGCCCCGATTTCCTTCACCCGTGACGTTCAACCTCTGCTGGCCGAGAACTGCCTCGCGTGTCACGGCCCCGATCCCGCGGCCCGCAAAGCGGGGCTGCGCCTGGACACGAAAGAGGGGCTGTTCGAGTCGAATTCCAAAGGCCGAACGGCCGTGGTCCCCGGGAAGCCCGAAGAAAGCGAACTCTGGAAGCGGATTGTGACCGAGGACCCGGACGACCTGATGCCGCCGCCCGAATCGCACAAATCATTGACCGTTGAACAGAAGGAAATGCTCCGCCGGTGGATCGCCGACGGCGCCGTGTGGCAAGGCCACTGGTCCTTCATCAAGCCCGAGCGGCCTGCGGTCCCGCAACCGGCGGACGCCGCGTGGGTCCGCAATCCGGTGGATGCGTTCATTCGGGTGGCGCTGGAAGCCAGGCAGCTCACTCCCGCGCCGGAGGCGGACCGGCGAACGCTCGCGCGACGGTTGTCGTTGGACCTGACCGGTCTGCCACCGACGCCTGCGGAGGTCGAGAGGTTTGTTGCGGACCGCTCCCGCGACGCGTACGAGAGGTATGTCCGGCGCCTGCTGGCGTCGCCGCACCACGGCGAACATCGCGGCCGATACTGGCTGGACGCCGCCCGCTACGCCGACACGCACGGCCTGCACTTCGACAACTACCGCGAAATCTGGCCTTACCGCGACTGGGTGATTCGCGCTTTCAACCGGAACCAGCCCTTCGACCAGTTCGTCATCGAACAGCTCGCCGGTGATCTGCTGGAGAATCCCACGGACGATCAACTGGTCGCCACCGGTTTCCAGCGTTGCAATATCACCACCAACGAAGGCGGGACGATCGAGGAGGAGAACCTGGCCATCTATGCCAATGACCGCGTCACCACCACGGGCTGGGTGTTTCTCGGCCTCACCATGAACTGCGCGGCCTGTCACGATCACAAATTCGACCCCATCTCGATGAGAGACTTTTACGCGATGGAGGCTTTTTACCGAAACACCCAGCAGACGGGCTTCGATCGCAACTGGCGGGAGGGCGATCTGTATATGGTCGTCCCGCAGACCGACGCCGACCGCGCTCGCTGGAAGGCTTTGCCCGGCGAGATTGCGGCCGCTCAGCAGGCGCGCGAAGCGCACGCGGCCTCCGCCGACGCCGCGTTCACCAACTGGGTGACGTCGTCCTTGCCGCCCCGCCCGGCCCGGCCGACAAAGCTCGTCGGCGAGGTGCTCCGGCTCGCGCTCAGCGAGGGCAACGGTACAAACACGATCGCCGAAATCGGAGGACGCCCCGTGCTCCTCGGCGGCCCAACAAACCTCAACTGGCGCGGAGGCATTCTCGGGCCGGCGCCGGTGCTGACCGCGGACAACGGCTTCGTGATTGGCGATGTCGGAGACCTGCGGGCCACCGCACCGTTCTCGGCCAGCGCCTGGGTGTTCGTGCCGGAGGATTTCAAGGGGGGCGGCGCGATCCTGGCGCGCATGGGCGGCGAGCCGGAAAAGCATCGTGGTTGGGATTTCTTCGTTCGCGACGACCACTTCGGGATTCATCTCGTGAATCAGTGGCCGAACGTCGCGTTGAAGGTTCGCTCGCAGGACAAGTCACTCAAGCGCGGCGAATGGCATCACCTGGCGGTCACGTACACTGGTTCCACCCGCGGTGAAGGGGTGAAGCTTTACCTCGACGGACTGGAAGTACCGGTCAATCGGGACCAGGACCGGCTCGAAGGCTCGATCCATTCGCCTTTCCCGCTGCGGCTGGGACAGCGCGAACGCGGGGACAAATTGAACGACGTGGCCGTGCAGGAGGTGCGCCTTTTTGGTCGGAAGCTGGATGCCGGGGAGATCGCCGTGCTCGCGGTGGAACCCCGGCTGCCCGAGGTGCTGGCCCGCGTGGACTTTGCGAGCACCAACAATCCCGCGCGAGACCTGGCGCGAAGCTACCATCGCTTCACCCAGCATCGGGGCTGGCGCGAGTCCGCCAAACTGCTCAACTCGCTCGAAAATGAGCAGTACGCCATTCGCGGGCGCAGTCCGGTGACGCACATCCAACGGGAAAAGCCCGACTCAGTGCCCACCGCTCACATCCTCTTTCGCGGCCAGTACGATCAGCCCCGGGAGAAGGTGTTTGCCGGGACGCCGGCCGTGCTCCACCCCATGCCGGAAGGGGCGCCCACCAATCGCCTCGGCCTCGCGCAGTGGATCGTGTCGCCGGAAAACCCGCTGACGGCCCGCGTCACCGTAAACCGGTTTTGGCAGGAGATCTTCGGGGTTGGGTTGGTGAAGACGGCGGAGGACTTCGGGGTGACGGGCGAGCCGCCGGCGAACCAGCCCCTGCTCGACTGGTTGGCGGTCGAGTTCATCGAAAGTGGCTGGGATGTGAAGCACCTCATCACGCTGCTGGTGACCAGCGCCACCTACCGGCAGAACAGCGTGGTGACCCCGGAAAAGCTTCTGAAAGACCCCGACAACCGCCTGCTGAGCCGGGGGCCGCGCTTCCGCATGGACGCGGAGATGATCCGCGATTACGCCCTGGCTGCCAGCGGTCTGTTGGTGCCGAAGATTGGCGGCCCCAGTGTGAAGCCCTATCAGCCGCCTGGCGTGTGGGAGGCGGTGGCGATGCCAGAAAGCGGCACTCGCTACTATGAACCGGACACCGATGAAGGTCGCTTCCGCCGCAGTCTCTACACCTTCTGGAAGCGCGCCGCGCCGCCGCCGGTACTGGATCTTTTCAACGCCCCCAGCCGTGAGGTGTGTACCGTCCGCCGCGAGCGCACCAACACGCCGCTGCAGGCTCTCGCAACATTGAACGACCCGCAATTTCTCGCGGCCGCCCTCAACCTTGCGCGGCAAGCCCATCTCCATGCCTGGGGCCGTCGCGAGGAAACGTTGGCCTTCATGGCGGAACGACTGCTGGCGCGCCGCCTCACCCCGGCGGAGCAGGAAATCGTGAGCCGCTCGCTCAGCGCGATGGAGGACTTCTACCGGGCGCAACCCGACGAGGCGGAAAAGCTGCTCGCCGCGGCCAACTGGACGGCACCCGCCACCGGTAACATCCCCGCGGTTGAACTCGCCCCTCTGACGCTCATCGCCAATCAGTTGTTGAACCTCGACGAGGTGTTGAACAAATGAATCCGCTCCAGGACTACGTCCGTTACGAAACCCGTCGCCAGTTCTTTGCCCGCGGCAAGAACGCCCTTGGCTACGCCGCCCTTTCCTCCCTGCTTGGCCATTCGTTCCGGCTCTGGGGTGAAGACGCTGCCGCGCCGGCCGCCGCCGGTCCTGGTTTGCCGCACTTCCCGCCCAAGGTGAAACAGGTGATCTACCTGCACATGGTCGGCGGGCCGTCACAGATGGACTTGTTCGACTACAAGCCGGTGATGGCCGACTGGTACGACAAAGACCTGCCAGACTCGGTGCGGATGGGCCAGCGGCTGACCACCATGACCTCCGGCCAGAAGCGTTTTCCGATTGCGCCGTCGAAGTGGAAGTTCTCGCCCGCCGGGCAGTGCGGCCTGTGGATGAACACCGAGTTGCTGCCACACACCGCGAAGATTGTGGATGACCTCGCGTTCATCCGCTCGATGCACACAGAGGCCATCAATCACGAGCCGGCCATCCTCCACATGCAGACCGGGAGCATGGTGCCGGGCCGGCCGTGCATCGGTTCGTGGGTCAGCTACGGGCTGGGATCGCTCAACGCGAACCTGCCGACCTTTGTGGTGCTTGTGGCCGAGCCGACCAACAAAGAACAGATCCAGGCCATCAGCGCGCGCCTCTGGTCCAGCGGATTCATCTCCGGCGAACACGCCGGCGTCTCCTTCCGCAGCGCCGGGGACCCGATCCTCTTCATCAACAATCCGCCGGGCGTGCCGAGCGAGCTGCGCCGCACCCAGCTCGATGGCCTGCGCACCTTGAACGAACTCACGTACCGCCAGGTCGGCGACCCGGAGACCCACACGCGCATCCAGCAATACGAGATGGCGTTCCGGATGCAGGCCAGCGTGCCAGAACTGACCCAAGTGGCCAACGAACCGGCCTCCACCTACGAACTCTACGGCGAGGGGGCGAAGAAGCCGGGAACTTTTGCCTACACGTGTGTGCTGGCCCGGCGGCTGATTGAACGCGGTGTCCGGTTCGTGCAGGTGTACCTGAACAACTGGGACCATCACGGCAACGTCGCCGGCCGCCTGCCCAGCCAGTGCCGCGATATTGACCAGGCCACGTACGGCTTGATCACCGACCTCAAGTCCCGCGGGCTTTTTGACAGCACGTTGCTCATCTGGGGCGGCGAATTCGGCCGCACGATCTACAGCCAGGGCGGCCTCTCGAAGGACAACTACGGGCGGGACCATCACCCGCGCTGCTTCACGATGTGGCTGGCCGGGGGGGGGGTGAAAGGGGGGACCATCCACGGCGAAACGGACGAGTTCAGCTACAACATCATCGCCGACCCCGTGCATGTGCGCGACCTGCACGCGACCATTCTCCACTTGCTGGGGATTGACCATCGGCGTTTCACGGTCAAGTGGCAGGGCGTGGACATGAAACTGACCGGCGTGGACGCCGAAGCCCACGTGGTGAAGGAGATTCTGGCGTAGGCGGGAGCCGGCGGGGAGCCGCCACCATTCTGCCGGCTTCACTCACGTGCGCCAAAACCCGGCCTGCGGCTGGCACGTGACCACCACGGCACTCCGCAGCGGAGTGCGTTTGGCGCCCCGCATCACCCCGCCGAGCGCCGAAGGAAACTCGTTCCGGGGAACCTGTTTGACCTCCTCCGATTAACGGGTCGTGCGAACCTACAGCCCCTGCCCGATGCCGGAGTCGTTGGCCGCGTCGGTCTCGACCAGTGCCCGCGAACTCACTTCGAGACTGGAACGCCAGTCACCCTTGCGCTTCGCCGGACAGACCCGAAACGGGCGGCGGATGGCCTCCTCCGCTGGCAGCGCGATCAGGTGTTCGGTGATGCGGTCCAGTTTCCACAGCTCCTCGCCCGATTTCAATGTGCTGTCCTCCGGAACCACCAGCGCCAGCGAGAGCCGGATCAATTCCTCGGTCTTGATCGGTGCCGGCGGTTTGCCTTCCACCGCCGTAATCGCCAGGTCAATTTCGTGACGCTGCAGCCACGCCTCCAGTTGCGGCCGATAACCCTCGCGCAAGAAAACCTTCATCTGCGGGAAGCGTTTGCGCCCGTTGACCACGACGCCTGGCAAGTGATCCCGTTGTACCACCTCGGAGGCACCGATGCGGATCCGCTGCGCCGCCGCGTCCACCTTGCTGAAGAACGGTCGGATGAACTCGTACAATTCTATGCCGGCCGGGGTCAGCGCAAACGGCCGCCGATGGAAGAGGGTCACGCCCAGGCTTTCCTCGAGCGCGATCACCAGCGCGGTCACCGCCGGCTGCTGGATGCCCCAGGGGATGTTGCGGACCGCCTCACTGATGCCGCCGTGGCGGGTTACGTAGTAGAAAAGCTCGAGGTGGTGGATGTTCATGGTGGAGGCCGTTGAGCGAGGGGGCTACCTGCCCGGCGCTCGCCGGGCAAGTCACGCGAACCGATCCAGCCCAATCCGGTGGCGTTCGTCCCGGCACGCCCAGGAGCCGGCCCGGAACGCTTTTCGACTTGCGAACGAATTAGGACCGGCGATAACTCGCGCATGAGCAACCAAGCATCCTCACTGCCCGACTACATCACGAGCGCCACGCCGAATCCGGCGGCCAACCGCGCGCGCTGGCACAAGAACATTGCCCCGACTTACGCGGGCATCTTCCTGTGGTTCGTCTTCTGGGATTCCATGGCGGCAAACGGCCTGTCGGTGGGCGGTCTGGTGCCCACGTTGTTGGGTATCGTTCTGGGTGGCCTGATCTGCCATTACCTTTTCTACGTGGTGCCTGGCAACCTCGGCGTCACCACCGGCCTGCCGCTGTACGTGGTGGGAACTTCGACCTTCGGCGCCGTCGGTGGGCTCATCATGCCAGGTTTCCTGATGGGCGCCCTGCAGTTCGGCTGGCTGGGCGTGAACACGTTTGGTTCTTCGGATGCCCTCGCCAAGGGATTTGGCGCGCCCGGCCTGTACGTGCCGCTGTGCATTGTCTGGGCGCTGGCCGCGGCGTTCGTTGGTTTGAAAGGCATTCAGTACGTCGCCCGGGTGGCGACCTACCTGCCGATCATCCCGCTGGTCGTCCTGATTATGGGCCTGTTCATGTTCGGCGGGTCCGCCGGCAAGTATGCCCCGGCCAACCCGCCGGCGGGCGGTGCCCTGCAGGCGATTCTGCTGATGGTGGCGGCCATCGTCGGCTTCTTCGCGACCGCCGGCGCGGCGGGCGTGGACATTTGTATGAGCGGCCGCGACAAGAAGGACGTCAGCATGGGCGGCGTCGTGGGCATCATCATTGCCATCGTATTCACGGCGGGGATCTCGGTCATCTGCGTCGCCGGAGCACGAGCGGCGGGCGTGATCGGGCCGGAGGAGTCGCTCATGACGAACGCCCTCGGCAAGAAACTCTCGGGCGGCGTGTTCGCCATCGTGATGATCGGTCTGACGATCGCTTCGTTCCCCGGCGCGTGCTTCTCGTCGTTCATCGCGGCAAACAGCTTTAAAACCGTCATGCCCAAGGTGAATCCCTTCCTGTCGGTGGGTATTGGCGCGCTGATCAGCATCATCCTTGCGGTGACCGGCGCGGCGGGTAAACTGCCGAGCGTTTTCGGGCTGATCGGGGCATCCTTTGGTCCGATCGTGGGCGCGATGGTCGTGGATTACTTCCTCGCGGGCGGCAAGTGGAACGGTCCGCGCGCGGGCTTCAATCCGGCCGGCTGGATCGCGTGGGCGCTTGGGTTCGTCGTGGGTATCCTGCCCAATGCGATGTTGCCGGAGGCCATCCGCGTCGCGATCCCGTGCGCGCCGGTGGCGGCGTTCATTGTCGGCGCGGTCGTGTACTTCGCCTGCGCCAAGGCGGGGATGCTTTCCGCCACCGTCCCGCTTCCGGAGAAGAAGTAACCTCGGTTGAATCTCAGTCTGGGCGGCTCTTGGCGGGGCCGCCCATTTTTTGTCGCCGAAAACCCACGGGCCCTTGCCCGTTTGAGGAATCGCAGGTAGGCTCACTGTGCTGTCGCGGAAAACCAGCCGCCCGCGTTCCGGGCTTTGATCAAAACCGCATGACGAACGCTGCTGAATTTCGTTCGTTTGCCGCCGACCTCCTTGCCTGGATAGACGAGGTGGAGGCAGGGAACAACGTCGCCGATCAGTTTCCCACCCTCGCCTGGCGACTCTTCGGACTTCAAAGCGAATGCGTCTCAACCTTGCGCGATCTGTGCCGGGGCCGGGGAATCGCTCTCGACGTGCTGCGCGACTGGCGGGACATTCCGGTGGTCCCGACCCGGGCGTTCAAGGAGTTTCCCATCACCAGCTTGTCGCCGGACCATCGGACGGCCGAGTTTCGTTCAAGTCAGACCACGGGCCGCGATTTCAGCCGCTGTTTTCACGACCCGGAGTCGCTGGCAGTGTATGAGCGATCCGCGTTGACGTGGTTTCGCGTGGCCCAAGGTCTGCGTCCGGGCGATCGTCGCCGGGTGCTCGTGCTGACTCCTCCGAAGGCCGAGGCGCCGCACTCCTCGCTGGTTCACATGTTTGAGCTGATCCGCCACGAGCACGGCGACGAAGGATCGGCATTCTTGGCCGCGGTGGATCCCACCAGCGCGTGGGTCGTTGAACCGAAGACGGCTTGGGCGGCGCTCCGCGAGGCCTCCGACGGCGGCACGCCAGTTCTGTTGCTGGGCACGGCCTTTTCCTTCGTGCATCTGCTGGATGGACGCCCCGCCGGACAACCGCCGGTGCGCCTGCCCGCCGGCTCGTTTGTGCTGGAGACCGGCGGCTACAAGGGCCGTTCCCGGGAACTGCCCAAGTCAGACCTCCATGCGGCGCTCGGGAAGGCGTTGGGGCTTGCGCCGCAGTGCGTCCGCACGGAGTACGGCATGTGCGAACTTAGCTCCCAGGCCTACGACACTTTTCCCGGAGATCCACCGGCGGGCCAACGCCGATTCCGCTTCCCCCCGTGGGCGCGGGCCGTGGTGGTATCGCCGGAGACGGGGCGGGAAGTCGCCGACGGGGAATCGGGTTTGCTTCGGGTGTATGATCTGGCCAACGTGCGGTCCGTGCTGGCGATCGAAACGGAAGACCTGGCCGTCCGGCGGGGCCTCGGGTTCGAGCTGCTGGGGCGCGCGGCCCGGGCGGAGGCGCGCGGTTGTTCCTTGATGCCCGCTGCCACCTGACCGAGCACCCGCTCCCTGACCGCATCCCAAGATGCAACTCCCGCGGTACTTTCTCGCTGACCTCCCCGACCGCGCGGCGGTCACGCCGGCGGTGGTGACCGAGGCGTGTCTCTCCCTGAAGAGCAACCGCCGGCAGTTCCTGCGCGAACGCAACACCGACAGCATGGTCGCGGCGATCGCAGCGATCGCGGAGGACTGGCTCGATCCGAACAACCCGTTCCGCCAGGTGGCCTTGGCTGAGGGACCTTCGGCGCTGGGCTTTTCGCGGGAGACGCTATCGGCCGGTCTGGATGCGTTTTTCCGCACCCTGACCGTGGAGAACCTGCGCGCTCTGCTGACGCAGGATCTGGGACACAACCAGCGGCTCGAGCGGCTCTCACCCGCCGAAGTCGAAACCTATCCGCGACAGCTTGCCTTTGCCCAAGGCCCCCCGCTGGTGGCGCACATCACGGCGGGACGTCTCCCCAACCCAGTGCTGACCAGCATGGTTCATGGCCTGCTGCTCCGGTCGGCCCAGTTCGTCAAGTGCGCGACCGGCACCGCATTGTTGCCGCGATTGTTCGCCCACTCGCTGCGAGAGGTGGAGGCCAAATTGGGTGCCTGCCTCGAGATCGCCGAGTGGCCCGGCGCGTGCCACGAACTCACCGACGCGCTGATCGCCCAGGCGGATTGCGTCACCGCGATGGGCAGCGACGAAACCATCGCCGCGATCCGGCGGCGGGTGCCCTGGAACACCCGCTTCCTCGGCTATGGCCACCGCGTGAGCGTGGGCTACGTGGCCGTCGAAGCCATGTCCGCCTTCACACTGCCCAAGGTGGTGGCGGCCTGTGCCCAGGACGTGATCGCGTGGGACCAGTCGGGGTGCCTTTCGCCGCACGCCATCTACGTCGAAACGGGCAACCGGCAGACGCCGCATCGTTTCGCGGAACTGCTGGCCGCCGAACTTGACCGGCTCGAGGGCATTTGCCCGCGCGGACGCCTGTCGCTGGACGAGGCGGCCAGTATCGCAGCCCGGCGGGGCTTCTATGAAATCCGCGCCGCCCACTCGGGCGACACGGCCCTGTGGCGCAGTGAGGGCTCCACCGCGTGGACCGTGGTGTACGAAAACGATCCCCGGTTTCATCCCTCCTGCCTGAACCGGTTCGTGTACGTCAAAGCGGTCGCCGGTGTGGAGCAGGCGCTGGAAGGTCTCGATTCCTTGCGCGGGCAGGTCTCGACCGTCGGCCTGGGTGCCAGCGGATTGACGGAGCAACGCCTGGCACAGCGCTTTGCGGCCTGGGGTGTGACTCGCATCTGCCCGCTGGGCCGGATGCAGGAACCGCCCCTGACCTGGCGGCACGATGGCCGGCCCAGTCTGGCCGACCTGGTGACGTGGACGGATTGGGAGCCCGGGGGGCGGGGATAGGTCGCGCTGGCAGCCTACCCTGAGCCAGTCTTGCCGACGCGCAGGCCCCCTTTGCGACGGCATCCGCACCGACGGTCCAACTGTCCCGCAGCATGGCTTTGTTGGTACCCGATTTAGAGGAGCGCGGCAGATTCACCCGTTGTTCAGCGTCCCGACACATTCCTGTAACCGGGTCTGTGCAGCTTCAGTCACGACGTGGCCGGAAACGCCCGGGAGAGCCTGCACTGAAACGAGGGTGGAACTTTCCTGCTCCGTCGGCTCTGCCGGATTAGCGTTTCACCATGAATACGTTACGTTGTCGGCTCGGATACCATGCAAACAAGACAAACCATGAGAAAACATCCCAATCGTGAGACGTGGGTGAGCCGGGGCTTCCTCGGCGCCGCCCTGTTGGGCCTTGCCTCCGCACAGGCGCAGACGGTCATTCCCGAATCCGTGGCACTGCCCGCCTCGGCGCTCGACAGGACCAAGCCGGGCTTTTCGGTGCGGGTCTTTCAAGCCACCGGTCCGCAACTGCCCAATACGCTAGCCCGAACGGAGGACCAAATTGCCGGGCTGTTGATCAATCCCGCCACGGGTCAGCCGTACGCCAACATCGCGGACCTGTCGGGATTCAACCCGGATGGGACCTATGAAGAGCCCGCCACGATTTCCTACGGAGCGGATGGATTTCCGGGCATCCCAGGCACGGAATTTACCGTCAACAACATCGCGCTCGAAGCGATCACCTACGTCGAACTGAATCCCGGCACCTACACGATGGTGGTCAACAGTGATGACGGCTTCCGTGTCTCCACCGGCAACGTCATGGACCGCTTGGCGGAGATCAGGCTGGGAGAATTCGACGGCGGCCGTGGTGCGGGTGACACCGTCTTCAGCTTCACCGTGACCAGGGCTGGCGTCTATCCTTTCCGCCTCATCTACGAACAGGGCGGTGGCGGCTACAGCGTGGCGTGGTACACGGCGGAGAACGGTAATGCAGCCAATCGCGTTCTCCTGAATGATCTGGGTGGGACGCCGAGCTACCGGGCGCTCCGTCCCGGCGCGGTCACCACCGGACCGGCCATCAGCGCGGTTTCCCCGTTGCCGAATTCCGTGAACGCGGCGCCTTCTGCCGGCATCACGGCCTTTATCAAGGACGGTTCGACTGCCTTCAACGCCGCCTCCTTCCGCCTGTTTCGCAACGGAACGGATGTGACCGCGCAGGCGACGATTGGGCCGAAGTCGGGTAATGCCACGAAGGTCACCTATCGGCCCTCGACACTGCCACCGGCCTTGGCGGTTGAGGAGTACACCCTGGTGTTTGACGACCCGACCGCCACCGGCGGCAGGCGCGAGGCAAGGTTGACCTATACCGTGGCACCCTACGCCAACTACAATCTGCCGGAGCCGATCTGGCTGGAAACCTTCGACGGTATCCCAGAGGCAACCCTGCCCACCGGCTGGACGACCGTGACTCCCTTTTTCCCCGCGGGCTTCGAGGACCTCGACGACCCGAACTCGGACAGCTATCTGCAGTGGGTGGTGATTTCTCGCCAGCGGGTTGCCGACATCGGCACCGCAGATCGGTGGGATGCCGCGCGGCGGCTGTACACCCCCGAGGCCTACATCAACGGCCAGCGGGTGGAGAGCCTGATCCAGGGGCAGTTCGCCTACCACGAATCAGACGTGCGCGGCGGCAGCCAGTACGCCGAGCTGTTCTCACCCACGATCAACCTCAGCGGGAAAACGGACGTTCATCTCGTTTATCACAGCATCTACGAGCAAAACCAGGACAACATCGCCGGCGTGGAGTACTCCGTGGACGGCGGTACCACCTGGCTGCCGGTGGTGTACATGCTGGATGGTCCCGACATCCTCACGAACCCCGACGGGACGGTGGACGTGGTTCGCACGTTCGACACCCAGTACGGCGATGTCGCGAGATACACCGACCCGGTCACGGGCGAAGAAGTCGGTGGATCCTATGGGGCGTTCGTCAAAGCCGCCCGCAGCACCTGGCCGAATCTCGGCCCCTACCTCAGCGCCCGCATCAACGACAACCCGACCGAATCCAAGCGGATTGAGAAGTTCCGCCTGCCCGAAGCGGATAACAAATCCGCGGTGAAACTCCGCTTCTTCCAAGCCGGTACCGCGAGCTGGTACTTCGGCGTGGACAACGTGGGTCTCTACTCGATCACCACGATTGATCCGCCCTCGCTAACCAAGCAGCCGGCAAACTCGACCCGGATCGTGGGCAGCTCGGCGGTCTTCGAGGTCGGCGCGTCCGGGGAGCGGTTGAGCTACCA
>CALJWR010000196.1 GCA_937976685.1 uncultured Verrucomicrobiae bacterium | reverse complement strand
TGAATGACCGGCTCCCCGCCCAAGTGTCAACTGGCGGCACCGCCACCGGCGAACTCTCCGTCGGACGACTGCCCTTCTCTGCCTCTTCCGTGGGTGGTACGGCCACGGGTTGGCTTGCGCGTGGTGTCGGGAACGTTTTGGGCGCTTGGCGGCCTCGTCGCGCAATTGGTCTGGGGCCACTCTCACCCTCAAGCCCCCGTCCCCTCGCTGACCGCCCACCGCACGGATGAGCCCATGGTGGTGGACGGCATCCTCGATGAAGCGTTTTGGAGCCGCTGCGAAGTGGGAACGGGCCTCATTGACACGCGCACCCAGCAACCCGCCCGGGATCAGTCGCTCATTCGGGTCGCCTACACCCGCGAATTCCTCTATCTGAGCGTCGAGTGCCTCGATTCGGACGCCTCGAAAATCCGGGCCACCGAACAACGGGAAGACCGGGTGTTTCAGGGTGACGACTGGGTCGAAGTGCATATTGACCCTGCCCACAATCATCGGGGCAAGTACGCCTTCTTCACCAATCCATTGGGCACGCGCGCCGACGCGAACGAAGGCCCTTCCGGACAGTTCAACTACGGCTGGTCCGCCGACTGGGATTGCGCGGCCCGGATCTCGGCCGACCGCTGGACGCTGGAGATGCGGATCCCGCTCAAGGTGCTGAACTACTTCCGCTCCGACCACGAGACGTGGGGCTTCAATATCACCCGCATGCAGCGGCATACGGACGTGACGAGTTTCTGGAGCTTCAGCCCGACCGAGATGTACAAACCGCGCCACTTCGGCCACCTGACCGGCTTGAGCCTGCGGGACACCCAGTTTGATCGGAACTGGCAGGTCACCCCGTACGTCAGCGTGCGACAGGACCTCGGCGGCGATGCCGACACGGTTTTCTCCACAGGCCTCGACGTCGGGGCGCGCCTGACCGCTTCGGTCACCGCCGCGCTCACCATCAATCCCGACTACGGTCAGATCGAGGCGGATGACGACACGATCGAACTCCGCGACACCGAGCGGTTTCTGCCCGAGCGACGACCCTTCTTCCGCGAGGGTGACGAGCTCATCCGTCCGCCGCATCGCGTGTATTACAGCCGGCGGTTTCCGGACATTGACGCCGCCTTGAAGACCACCGGGCTGGGGCGCGGGTATTCGTTCCTCTTCCAGAACCTGCAGAGCGACGTCTCGCACAACGGGGAATTCCACGGCAACTCCTCCATTCTCCGGTTGATGCAGGAGATCCACGAACGATCCTACCTTGGTTATTACGTCGCGAACTCGGAATTGGAAGAAGGCTTCGCCCGCTTGGGGAGCCTCGACGGGTATTTTTTCCTCACCGACACGTGGCGCGTCCGTTTCCAGGGCGCGGTGGCGGACGAGGAATTGGAGCATGCCGACGGATCGCCCCTCAAAGACAGCACCGACTACCTGGGCTCGGCCTCGGTCATTTACAGCCGCTACCCGTGGGATTTGCAGATCAATTACACGGCCATCACCGAGCGCTTTGACCCTTTGCTGGGTTACATCCCGCGCCGCAACATTTTTGGACCATCGGCATCCGCCTACTACAACCTCCGCTCCGGCGACGCGTGGTACAAGGAGCTGACCGCCCGCTATCTGCCGGCGTGGTTTCTGGACCAGGAGGGTGAGACCAGCCTGCACGACCACGATGTCGGGGTCGGGACAATCCTCCGGAACGACTTGGGCCTGCGGGCGGGGTATCTGAACGAGTACCACCGCCCCTACCACAACGACCGTCTCAGCGGTGGACTGGATTTCTTCGCTTCAAACTATTTCAAGGCCATCAATCTCACCTGGGCGGGCGGCACCTTTCAGGACACCGACTACAACGAGGTTTCCCTCGCCAAGCGGTTCAAGTTTTGGGAACGCCTGCCCATCAAGGAAGAGCTGTTCCTGCGGCTCGAAGACCAGCCGGAAGGCGGCTCGGAACTGGTCTGGCTGAACCGGATGGTCTTTGACCTGTTCATTACCCGCAACATGTGGGTGAAAAGCTCCATCCAGATCCGGGGTGACGACCTCCACAATTACTCGATCATCTACGGCTGGGAATTCCACAAGAACGCCTGGTTTTACCTCGTGTACAACGACGTCGAGGACGGTTCGCCGGACGCCGGACGCAGCATGTTCAGCAAGATTACGTACACCTTCTGAAGCACGCGGGCCGGCCCGGCTCTCGCTGGTTTCCCTTCCGGCGGTTTGCGCTACTCTGCGGCTGTGCAGACGTTCGCGGAATCGCTGGCCGGTCTTTCCAGCCTCCAGCAGCAAGTGATCGTGCCCGACCTGTGGCAGCAGCAGGCCGTGAGTGCTCTGCGCGCGGGCCAGGATGTGGTTGTCCACGCGCCCACCGGCGCCGGCAAAACGCTGATCTTCGAACTCTGGTTCCATCACGGCAAGAACCGCGGCCAGGCCATCTACACCGTCCCCACCCGCGCCCTGGCCAACGACAAACTGGCCGAATGGCGCGCTCGCGGCTGGAACGTGGGCATCGCCACCGGCGACCTCGCGGAAAACCTCGATGCCCCGGTCATCGTGGCCACCCTCGAGACGCAGAAGAACCGGCTGATTCGCGGCGATGGCCCCTCGCTCCTGGTCGTGGACGAGTACCAGATGATCGCCGATCCGGACCGCGGCCTGAATTACGAACTGGCCATTGCACTGGCGCCCCCGCAGACGCAGATCCTGCTGTTGTCCGGCAGCGTCAGCAACCCCCAGGACGTGGTGAAATGGTTGCGACGGCTGGGCCGCCGGGCGTTGCTGGTGCGCACGGACGACCGCCCCGTGCCACTGGAGGAGGTTCACGCCAACAGCCTGAGCTACCACGTGCCGTCCGAGATTCGCGGCTATTGGCCTCGGCTGGCCGCCAAGGTACTCGCGGAGGGTCTCGGTCCCCTGCTCTTGTTCGCGCCGCGCCGGCAGATGGCCGAAACGCTGGCCGGCGAACTGAGCCGGCAATTGCCCAACCCGGACCCGCTCACCCTCACTCCGGCGCAACGGCTCCTGGTGGGCGAAAACCTCGCCCGGCTCTTGAAGACCCGCATTGCCTACCACCACTCGGGCCTGAGCTACGCGGTGCGGGCCGGCGTGGTGGAACCGCTGGCCAAAGCCGGACAATTGCGCGTGGTCGTGGCCACCATGGGACTGGCCGCCGGCATCAATTTCTCGCTGCGCAGCGTGGCGCTCGTGGCGGACTCCTACCGTCGCGACGCCGCCGAACAGGCGCTGCGACCCGATGAGATTCTGCAAATGTTTGGTCGCGCGGGCCGGCGGGGGATTGATGAGACTGGGTATGTCATCGTGGCCGCCAATGAAATTCGGATTCACGACGCCCATGCCACGCACCTGGCCCGCAACGGCATGGCGGACTGGAACGCCCTGCTGGGCATTATGCAGGGTGCGGCGGAGCAGGGGCGCGATCCGTTCGCCGAAGCGGTGCGGATTCAGGAGCGGCTGTTCACGGTCAAACCCATCCCGTTGGGTGTCGAAGAATCGCTGAAACACCCCTCCGCGCCGTGCGGACTGAAGACCGATGCCGAGCGCGCCCGCTTTGTCCGCCGGCGGGTGCGGGAGTTCTTGAACAGCCGGGGTGAATGGGAGCGGCAGGCGGCGCATCGCGAAGTTCCGCTGGGTGAAGTCCGCGTGGCGCGATCGGAGCTCCGCGAGCCGGAGCCGGGCGATGCCGCCGCCCCCGCGTGGCACGTGGCGCTGCGGCCCGCGCTCGCTGAGCCGGCCGCTTTGGAGAAGGCGGGGAATGGGGCCTTGGCCGTGATCGAGGAAAACCATGGCCTGGGCCTCTACGGCCGGGCCCTCACGGTGGCCGAACGGCTGCCAGACGACCGGGTCATTGTCGCCAAATGGATTCGCCGCCTGACGAACTGGCATGGCCGCCAAGCCACCCTGCAACAGTGGCGGGAACGCCTTGCGCCACGGGTCGAGGAGAGGCTGGCCTCCCAGCGAACGCCGGTGACACGGTTCATCGAATCACCGCAGAAGATTGTGGCTGAGCTCAGCCTCGCCGCCTTCCCGGTGCGTGTCCCGGTGGACCGGCATGGGGTGGCCTTGTGGAAACCGCGCGAACGGGACGTGCTGCCGGATGCCTGCGCCCGCTGCGAACTCGTCGCGACCTGCCGGGCTTTGGTGCCCTCCACGGGCACGGCGCTGCTGTGGCGGCGCCTCGGGTTGGTGGACACCGGCGGCGTGCCGACCCGGCGCGGCCGCATCGCGAGCTTTTTCCACCAAGGCGACGGGCTGGGCATCGCGGCGGCGCTGGAAGATGCGTCGTTTGCGCTCGAAGACCTGATCTATGAACTCGCCAACCTGCACGCGGGTTTTCGCTTTGCCGGGGACGACAATCGCTGGGCCGGGCGGCTGGCGCTGGCGAGTCAGCGAGCCTACGGGCTCCAGATGATTCCCGGTTACCTGGAGCACGGCGTGCCGCACGAGTACGGGGCCGGCGCGGAGGAAATGGTTGCCAGCGTCCACAAGAACCCCGAAAGCCGTCACGCCTGGGTCACTCAGTGGCTCGGCGCTGGGGATGTGGACCGCGTCATCATCGAGTGGCGGAGCCTGCTGCGGCAGGTCACCCATGCGCCCGAGCTGGACTGGCCCCGCTGGCAGCGCTTCCGCGAGCTGGCCCGGGCCACCCTGAACGAGACCGAATCCCCGACGCTGACCGAGCTGCCGCCGCTCGACTACCACCAGACGCGCCGCATCGAACACCGCTTGGACCTGCGGCGACATTGACCGATGGCTGAAGGGAAGGCGCGAGTCGGTCGTCGCAGCAGATCGGATTGGCGATCGAACGCCGGTGCTTGCGAGCGGGTGCCGCCGAGTCCAACGTGGCCGAGGTAGCTTGCCCCCCCCAAGTTCAGAGTTCCCACCCCGGGCGGTACGGGTAGTGCAGCAGAGCGTTGGCCTCGTCGGAATTGGTGAACCTGAAGGCGGCGCTGTCCCAGAATAGCTTTTCGCCGCCGTTGCGGACGCAGACGCTGCCCAGCAGGACGGCTTCCGTAAGGGGGCCGGCGAAGGCAAAGTTCGACGCGGTCGGTGTTCCTTCCTTGCACGCCTTGATCCACTCCGCGTAGTGCCCGATCGAGCGCGGCAGCGTCCAGGCGGGTCGCTGGAATTCCCGGTTGCGGCTTTCCGGAATCAATCGCGGGCGTTCGCCGCCCCAACCTTCGACCAACAGCTTCCCCCGGTCGCCAACCAACAGGATGCCATCCTCGGGATCCAACGGACGCTCCTCCTCCAGCTCGTCCGGCCGCTCGGGCAGCAGGCCGCCATCATACCAGTGCAGCTTGACCGCAGGTTGGCCGGCCCGCCCGGCGAACTCGTAATGGACCACGCACGCCAGCGGCACGGCCTCCTTGAAGACAGGCGTTGAACTGGCATGAACGCTCAGTGGCGGCCCGAGCTTCAGCGCGTCGAACACGGGCGCGAGATTGTGGATGCCCATGTCGCCCAGTCCGCCGCTGCCGAAGTCCCACCAACCCCTCCAGCGGAACGGCACGTAGGCGGGATGATAGGGCCGCGCCGGTGCCGGACCGAGCCACAGATCCCAGTTCAATCCGGACGGGACGGGTGGCGAGTCGGTGGGCCGTTCAATGCCCTGGGGCCACCACAACGGCAGCTTGCCGCGATGGGTGGGACGATCCGACCAAACATGAACCTCACGCACCGCGCCGATTGCCCCGTCGGCCAGCCACTCTTTGATCTGGCGATTGCCCTCGAAGGCCATGCCCTGATTGCCCATCTGGGTGGCGAGTCGGGATTGCCGCGCGAAGTCGCCGACCACGCGGGCCTCGTACACCGTGCGGGTGAGGGGCTTCTCGCAGTACACGTGTTTGCCGCGGCGCAGGGCCGCCATGGTCGCCACGGCGTGGACATGGTCCGGCGTCGAAACGACCACGGCGTCAATGCTTCGCTCCCGGTCCAGCATGATGCGAAAGTCTTCGTAGCGGGCGGCATTGGGAAACTGGCGAAAGGATCCGGCAGCGTTGCGGGCGTCCACGTCGCAGAGGGCAACGATGCGCTCGGACTTGAGACCGTCGAGGTTGTCCTGGGCGCGGCCGCCGGCGCCGATGGCGGCGAGATGCAGCGTTTCGCTCGGGGGCTTTTCCCCGCCGCGGCCCAGGACGCGCGGCACCACTACGCTAAACGATAAAGGGGCGGCGGTGGTGAGGAGAAACTGTCGGCGGGACAACGGCGGGCGCTGGCGTTTCAGGGCGAAGCGGGAGGATATCGGCAGCCGATCCCGGAGCGAGCACGAAACGGCATCCGGCGGACCTGAGTACCCGGCGCCGCAGCCCGAAACCGCCCGCCGGCTTACGCCTTGAGCTTCCGTTCCAGAATGTCGCCGGCCAGCGCGGGGTTTGCCTTGCCCTTGCTGAGTCTCATGACCTGTCCCTTGAGGAAGTTGAGCGCGGCGGCCTTGCCGTTGCGATAGTCGGCGACTGGACCGGGGTTCGCCGCGATCGCTTCGTCGCAGAACTTCTCGATGGCCGCGGTGTCGCTGACTTGAGCGAGGCCGCGGTCCTGCACGATGGCGGAAGGTGCCTTGCCGGTGTCGAACATCTCGGCAAATACCTGCTGCGCGGCACTGCTGCTGATGGTCTTGGCCTCCACGAGGGCAACGAGTTCGAGGAGGAATTCGGGGGGGAATTTGAGCGAAGCCAAGGTACCCTCTCCCCCACGGGAGGAGAGGCGCGGCGCGAGGGAATGCTCGGAATCCATCATCGTTTCCGCCGCTTCTTTTTCCGTGGCCTCAGTGAGCTTCGCCCGCAGGTTGTTGATGACCCAGTTGGCCACGGCTTTCGGGTTCTTGCTCTGCTTGGCCAAGCGCTCGAAGTAATCGCCCAGCGGCACATCGTTCTTGAACACCTCGGCGTCGCCGGCGGGCAACTGATAGTCGCGCATGAACCGTTGCTTGCGGGCGAGCGGGAGTTCGACCACGCGGGCGCGCACTTCGGCCAGCCACTCCGCTGTCGGTTCCAGCGGCATCAGGTCGGGGTCGGGGAAATAGCGGTAATCGTGCGCGTCTTCCTTGGTCCGCATTTCCTCGGTGATGCCGGCGACGTCGTCCCAGCGGCGGGTGGACTGGACCAGCTTGCCGCCGCGCTTGAGGACTTCGATCTGGCGCGGGATTTCGTACTCCAGCGCCCGACGCACGCCGGAGAAGGAGTTCATGTTCTTGATCTCGATCTTGGCGCCGAGTTCTTTCGTGCCGACGGGGCGGACGGAGACATTCACGTCGCAGCGGACCATGCCCTTCTCCATGTCGCAATCGCTCACCCCTCCATACACGAGGATGTCCTTGAGCGCGTTGAGGTATTCATAGGCCATGTCGGCGCTGGTGATGTCCGGCTCGGAGACGATCTCCAGCAGCGGCACGCCGGCACGGTTGAAGTCCACGCCACTGTGGCGCTCAAAGTGCGTGCTCTTGCCCACGTCCTCCTCGAGGTGCGCGCGGGTGATGCGGACGCGCGCGGTGCCACCCTGGAACTCAAACTCGACCCAGCCGTTCGCCGTGCTGGGCTGGTCGTACTGGGTGATCTGGTAGTTCTTGGGCATGTCCGGATAGAAATAGCTCTTCCGGTCGAACTTGGCGCGCGCGGGCAGCGTGCAGTTGAGGAGCAAGCCGGTCAGCGCGGTGAGGCGCAAGGCCTCGTCGTTGGGCACGGGCAGCACGCCGGGCAAACCCAGGCAGACGGGGCAGACGTGGGTATTGGGCGGCGCGCCAAAGGCGTTCGCGCAGCCGCACCACATCTTCGACTTCGTCTTGAGCTGGACGTGGGTCTCCAGCCCGATGACGGCTTCGTATTCCATAATGTTGCCCGGAGATGAAACCACGGGCAGCGCGGATGAGGAGCAATTTCCCGCGGGCGATACCACGCTGGGGCCTACCGTAGTGGAGCGAAAACCGCAGAGGTCTCCGAGGCGGACAACCGGTCGCCAGCCCCTGCTCCCGGTTGGGTTGCCCCCGGGCAAGCCCGGCGCGCCTTGCGCCAGCCGCCCCCACCCCGGACGAGTCAACCGATCAAACCACGCTCCGATCGTTGAACCGCCCAACGCGCCCCCACCCCGGGCAGGGGTTCGCTAGGCCGCCAGCGGCCGCGGGTTGCGTGCGGTGCCGTTCCGCGGACCGGGACTGGTGTCGCCGCCACGGTAGCTGGCCCAAAATCTCAGCGGGAGGGAACAGAGCGCCATCAGGATGAACTGGCTCACGAAGAAGATCAGGAGCCACTTGAAGGCGGCATCCATGAAGCCGTAGGAGTGCAGACCGATGCCGAGCATGTTGACCCCGAACCAGGAGAACGCGGTGACCACGTTGCCGAAGATGGCCATGTTCATCAGGCCACGCTCGCGAATGATGCCGCCCCAGCGCGCGTGCAGGATGGCGGCGTTCCACAGGACGATGATCAGTGCGCCGTTTTCCTTCGGATCCCACCCCCAGAACCGGCCCCAGCTCTGATCCGCCCAGATGCCGCCCAGCACGGTGCCGGCGAAACTGAAGAGCGTGGCGAAACAGATGATGGCATAGACCATCTTCTGCAGCGCCTGGCCAATCATGGCGCGCTCCACCGCCGCCGGGGCTTTTCCGGCCACCGCGGCCTCCGCCTCACGGACCGGCAGGCGCAGCAACTTCGAAAACACTCCGAGCAGCACGAACGCGATGGCGAGAAAACCGGCCGCGAAGTTTGCCGTGTAGCCCAGCGTGATGACGACGACGTGCGTCGCGAGCCAGAAGTTCGTGTCCAACACGGCCCGCATCATCTCCATGGTGTCGCCGCCCAGCGCGAGGTTGTGCGCGATGATCAAGGTGACAAACCCAATGACCGCCGCCGCCGCCAGCCCCAGGCCGATCCGATAGACGCGCTCGAGAATGAGTCCCAGTCCCACCGCGCCCCAACCGATGAACACGGCCGAGGAGTAGAGATTGGTCACTGGCGGCCTTGCTTCGAGCGCCATGCGGAAGATCAAGCCGGCGGTGTGGACCAGGAAGGCGAAGGCGACCAGATAGAAAGCCGAACGCCGGAGCGTCTCGGCCAGTCCGGTGGTCACCGTCACTGTGAGCAACGCTCCGGCGGCCAGGAGGAAGGCGAAAATGTAGGTGATCGTCGCCCGCAGAAAGAACTGGACGTGATTGAAGAAAAACTCTGCGCGACCTTTGCGGACTTCCCTCTCGAACCGCGGCGCCAACCACTGTTCGTACTCGTTCAGGGCCTGATTGAAGGCGCCGGCATTGCCCTCGCGGTAGGCGTTGGCCAGGCGGGCGAAGAAGAGCATGGCCGTGGGGATTTCCCCGTGGTGGAGGGCATCCATGAGCGCGGTGCCAACGTTGGCCCATTCGTCGGGATGGGTCTCGGGATGCAGCGGCGGCACGATCAGCGGATAGGCTTGCTGGGAGAGCGCGTCGTAACGTTTGAACGGCCGGAGCAGCGCGGCCAGGGCCTGCTCGTCATGGGGTTGACCAGCTGCGCGCGCCTGCGCGGCCTCGAGTCCCGGCTTGATCACCGACTGATAGGCCGCGATTTCGGCGGCGAAATCAGCCGAATCCTCCGGCCGCAGGCTGTTCTTGAGGCGATGGTACAGAAAAACCGCCTGGGCCAGCTTCAAGGCCTCCTTCTGAAAACTCGTTCGCAACTGGGCGTCCACCCGGCCGGCACGACGGCCCTGTTCGCCGATCTCGCCCACGACCGCTTGAATCTCGTTGAACGAGTAGTACCGCAGCCCCGACTTTTCGATGCCCTTGTCATGCAGCTTCAGTTCCCCCAGCAGATCCGGATGATGAATGAGGAAGGTGGGCCGGGTGTCGGCGATCTCCGGCTTGAGCATCACTTCGAGCAGCCACTCGGTGGAGCGAAGCTTCGGGGGGTGTTTCCAGAACTCGAACCACTTCTTATCGCCAAGAGGAACGCTTGCCGTGCCGCGAATCTGGAGGAGCGCATTCCGCGCCACCGAGTCGAACGGCTGAACGCGCCCGTTGAGGAGCACCGGCAACCGGCCGAAGTCCCGGTAGTGAAATCCGACCTGCTGACGCGGGAACATGATGGCCAGCAACTCGGCCACAAACAGCACCAGCAGCAGCCAGGGAACCAGTCGCTTGAGCATTTTCATGAGGTTTGGCGTTTGCGGGCGAACTCCAGCAGATGCATCCCGAACTGCAGGCAAAGGCCGACTGACACGATCACGCAGGCCAGGTACGGCGTCAGCCAGCCCGGGTTGCGCACCACCTGCAGAATGGTCACGCGCGGGTCCTTATCGTCATAGCCGGACTGGTAGTAGGTCTTTCCCGCGTACCGCAGCGGGTTGTTCATGTAGATGAGCACCTCGCGATCCTCGCCCGTGTCGGGGCGTTGGACGCGGACGCGGCTGGAGAAGTTCTTCGGAATCTCCGTGCCCTTGTATTTGTCGTGCCGGAATTCCAGCAGCGTGAGCGAATGCGGTTCGTAAAAACGGATCGGCCGCAGGGCGAGCTCGAAGGTGCGACTGGCATGAGAGAAGGACTGCGGCCGCGCGAAGACCTCCCGCACCGCCGGTCCGGATTGCTGGAGGATGAGGCGCCGGAGGGGTTCCTCGGTCAGCCAGTTGGACACCCACCAAGTTCCGAGTGATTTCTCGCCGTCGCGAAGTTCCAGCAACGCCGCCGGCACGTCGCGCGAGTCCAGCCGGGTCACCGGTGGTTCCTGCCGGAATTTCAAACGCGGTCCCACACCCTGGGAGGCGGCAGCAGGATCGTCGGCAGTGGTCACGAACTCGGGCGTGGCATTCTGGAAGACAGCCTTCACCTCAACGGCAAAGGGCAGGGTTTCGTGCTGGAAGGTCCCGCTGAGCCTGCTCACCGGAACGGCCACCACTTGGTCACGATCCGGCTGCGTGGTATCCACAATCGCCAGCTCGCTCTGCCGGCTGCTCTCGGAAAAGAACTTGGTCTCGCCCTCCGTCAGCCGCATGTGGCTCTCCACCTGCAACAGGTCGGTGGCGAACTGGCCCAAGAGCAGCAGCACCACCCCGGAGTGGATGAGGGCGATGCCGATCTTCTTCTTTGTCGCCTTGAAGTAACGGAAGTGCGCCGTGACCAGATTCACCAGCAGGGCCCACCCCAGCAGGTATCCTCCCGGGAAGACCGGCACATACGGCGCCGCCATCACGTCGGCCGCCGTTGTGGGGGTCACGTAGATGTGGAGCATTTGCAGCGTCTTCTTCACCGCCGCGCTCATCGAGACATAATCCACGAAGAGGCTTTGAAAGAAGCGCTGCTGGACCAGATACAGCCCGAGCGGGTCCTGCGCCATCGTGCCGAGGAACACCAGCACGCAGGAAAGCGACAGCAGCACGACCGTCAGTTTCAGCGAACTGAAGATGTCGAAGAGTTTTCGCAGCATTACCGGGGGGATTTGACGAAGGCGAGGAAAGCGTCCTTTTGCGCGGCCACCAATTCCGGCCGGCCCGACAGCCGGTAGAAGACGGTCTCGCCGTCCCGCGCCGCGATCACGGCCACGATGCGCTGCTGTCCGTTGGGGCCAGTCAGGTCCACGAGTCTGGCCGGCCGGCCGTCGGCCTCCACCGCTGTGGCGGTGGCGTTCAGTTCAGCTTCCGTGATCGGAGCCAGCCCCACCTGACCACGCCAACGATTGACGTTCGCCAAGTCACCCCCGCCCGTGCCGGCGAGGATCGAAATCGTGGCCTCGGCCTTGTCGTTGCCGCTCTCCGCCGCGAGGAAACGCGCCCGCTGAAACGTCCCCGGCGCCAGTTCCTTCCAGCCCGCGGGCAGCTTCCACTCGGACTTGCCGGTTGCCGGAGTCGCCGCCGGCGCGGCCGGCGTGCTCGAGGCGCCGACCGGCGGATGACCTTCGGGCAGACCCGCAGCGGCGGAAGGATTGCCCGGCACGGGCGGATGCCCGTCGGGCAAGGACGAATCGGCCAGCATCGCCGTTCCCGCGGAAGGCGCGCCGAAGGTGATGGATTTGAGGAATTCGATCATGGCCGGCTTCTGTTCGGCCACCAGTTTGTCGTCACCGAGCAGTTTGAAGAACCACGCCGTCCCTTCGCGGTGAAGGATGGCCGCGATCATCCGGGCCGGTTTGTCCTCGTCCGGTGTCTTGCCCGCGAAGTCAAACAGTCGCCCTTCCGCGCCACCGATGGCGACCTTCTCCGCGATCCGGTTCAGCTCCGCTTCGTCAATTCGGCCCAGGCTGACCTGCCCCCGCCAGCGGTTCACGTTCTCAAGGTCGCCGCCGCCCGTGCCGCCGAGCGGGATGATGGTCAGTTGCGCCTTCTGACCCTCCGGCCCATGGATCGCGAAATGGCCGACCCGCATCTGGCTGGCCGGCAACTCCTGCCACCCCGCAGGCAACTTCCACGACACCGACGGTGTCGCCACTTCCGGCGCCTGACCGATACCCCGGCCCGCCCCGCCCGGACGATCCGCCGCGGGCGGGGAATCTTTGGGCGCGGTGTAGGTCCGGACCTGGCCGCGATCACAGGCAACCAAGACGAACAGGGCCGCCAGAGTGGCGGCCCCGGTGACCCTTTTCTGAAAGCGGAGCAAAATCACGGGCAATTGTTAGGCCAATGGCTCTCGCTTGGCAAATGCCGGAGCCTGCCAACACCGGCGCGGCACCGCCCAACGGGCGGGAATTCGGGTCGCGCCGTGAGGGCTTGCGCGACGTGCCCCCTTCCGGAACATGGTCCGTCCCGCAGGAGACGGTTCAACGGCCGCGGAAGAAGTCATCGAGCCAGGTGAAGCCTTCAGATGGCAGGCTTTGAGGTGCTCGCGGCCGGCGCCGGGTTACTCCGCCAGGATCTTGACCACGCGGCTGCGTTCGGCGCGCTTGCGCTGGTTTTCGTCGAGAATCTTCTTGCGCAGGCGGAGGTTTTTGGGCGTGGCTTCGACGTATTCGTCCGGACCGATGTACTCGATGGCGCGTTCGAGGCTCATCTTGACCGGCGGGGCCAGTTGGATGCCCTTGCCTTCGCCCTGGGAGCGCATGTTGGTCAGCTTCTTGGCCTTGCAGGGATTGACCGGGATGTCCTCCTCGCGGGCGTTCTCACCGACGATCATCCCCACGTACACCTTTTCGCCGGGTTCGATGAACAGGCGGCCGCGCTCCTGGTTCATGTTGAGCGCGTATGAGGTGGCCACGCCCGACTCCATGCAGACCAGCGAACCGTTCTTGCGGGCCGCGATGTCGCCGCGGTCCGGCCCGTATTCGTGGAACAGGTGGCTCATCACTCCCAGGCCGCGGGTCTGGTTGACGAGGTCCGTCTCAAAACCGATCAGACCACGCATCGGGATGATGGCCTCGATGGTCACCTGGTCGCCGTGGTGGTTCATGTTGACGATGTCCGCCTTGCGGGACGCCAGGTTTTCGAGAACGGCGCCCATGAACTCCTGCGGGATTTCGAGGAAAAGCTTCTCGATCGGTTCGAGCAGGTTGCCTTGGGCGTCCTTCTTGTAGAGCACCTCGGGGCGGCTCACCAGCACCTCATAGCCTTCGCGGCGCATCTGCTCGACGAGGATGGCGATCTGCATCTCGCCGCGGCCGGAGACCTCGAAAACCTTCGGATCCGCAGTCTGCGCGATGCGCAGGGCGACGTTGGTGCGGATCTCCTTCTGGAGGCGTTCCCAGATGTGACGGGCGGTGACCAGCTTGCCGTCTTGGCCGGCGAGCGGGCCGTCGTTGACGGCGAATTCCATCTGAATCGTCGGGGGATCAATCGGGATGTAGGGCAGCGCGCCGCGCTCGGGCTTGTCGGTGATGGTTTCGCCAATGAAGACATCCTCGAACCCGGTCACGCCCACGATGTCGCCGGCGTGGGCTTCTTCGATCTCGATGCGTTTGAGACCCTCGAAGTGATAGATCATGGTGATCTTGCCAAGCGTGACCTTGCCGTGACCGTGGAGGCACGCGGCGGCGTCGCCCACCCGCACCTTGCCCTCGACAATCTTCCCGAAGGCAATGCGGCCCAGGTAATCGGAGTAATCAAGGTTGGCGACCAGGATCTGGAAGCCTTCGCCCGCCCTCGCCCGCGGCGGCGGGATGTGCTTCACGATGGCTTCGAAGAGCGGCTCCATCGTGCCGCTGACGTGCTCCAGCTCCAGCTTGGCGAAACCCGCTTTGGCCGAGCAATACACGAAGGGAAAGTCCAGTTGCTCGTCCGTGGCTTTGAGCGAAAGGAACAACTCGAACACCTGATCGAGGACCTTCTTGGGATTCGCGTTCTCGCGGTCAATCTTGTTGATCACCACGATCGGCTTGGCGCCGGCCTCGAGCGCCTTGCGCAGCACGAAGCGCGTCTGCGCCTGTGGCCCCTCGGCGGCGTCCACCACCAGCAGCACGCCGTCAATCATGTTCATGATCCGCTCGACCTCACCGCCGAAGTCGGCGTGGCCGGGCGTATCCACAATGTTCACGTGGTAGTTCTTGTATTTGAAGGCGGCGTTCTTGGCGCGGATGGTGATGCCCTTCTCCCGCTCGAGATCCATCGAGTCCATGATGCGCTCCTCGCTGGCCTTGGCTTCGTTCGCGCGGAAGGTGCCCGACTGCTTGAGCAGGCAGTCCACGAGGGTGGTTTTGCCGTGGTCCACGTGGGCAATAATGGCGATGTTGCGGATATGCTGCATAGGCTCACTCCAAAATCGAAGCCGGGACTTTGCCGGCCGCGCCCCAAAGGTCAAGAGTGCGGACAGCGGCTCAATCTTCCAGCACCACGAGCGCGGCCGGCGGCAAGATGATCCGGACCGTTTCACCTGCCGCCCGGGCCGGCGCGGCCGCATCGTTCAAGCGGCTGCCGGTGAGCAGCAACCGTCCGGCGCGCAGGGTGAGGCGGGTTTCCGCGCCGATATACGTCAGTGACTCCACCGCCGCCACGCAGGAATTCGGCTCCGCCGGGCCGGCGACCGACGTCAGGCGAATCCGCTCCGGGCGGATCGCCAGTGTCACGTCTTCGGTGGCCGGCGCGGCGCGGCCGTTCAGGCCGATGACCAGCCGTCCGATTTCGGTGATCACGGTCGGTCCGTCCGCGGACGGCTGCCAGCGTCCGGGGATCAAGTTGCACGCCCCGAGGAAGTCTGCGACGAAGCGGGTCCGGGGCCGTTCGTACACGGCCGTGGGCTCACCCACCTGTTCAATCCGGCCGCGCTGCATGACGGCCAGGCGGTCGCTCAAGGCCAGGGCTTCGGTTTGGTCGTGGGTCACGTGGATGAACGTGATGCCCAGCCGGCGCTGGAGGGCGCGGAGTTCGGTTTGGAGATGCTGGCGGAGCTTGAGGTCCAGCGCCCCCAGCGGCTCGTCCAGCAGCAACACCGCCGGCTCATTCACCAGCGCGCGGGCCAGCGCCACGCGCTGCTTCTGGCCGCCCGACTACTGGGCGGGCATCCGTTCTGCCAGCTCCGCGATCTGCGCCATCTCCATCGCCCGCCGGGTGCGGTCGGTCACTTCAGCCGGCGGCACGCGCTTCATTCGGAGACCAAAGGACACATTGCCGGCGACCGACAAATGAGGGAAGAGCGCGTAGTTCTGGAACACCGTGTTCACCGGCCGGCGATGTGCGGGAATGGGAAGCACATCTCGGCCCGCCATCTCCAGCGCACCCGCGTCGGGCTGTTCCAGGCCGGCGATGACCCGCAGCAAGGTGGTCTTGCCACAACCGGAGGGACCGAGCAGCGAGAAATACTCGCCCCGCCGGACGGCGAGCCCGACCCGGTCCAGCGCGGTGACACCGCCGAACCGCTTCACCAAGCCAGTCGCCGCCACCGCGGGCGGGTGGGAGCCACTGTCCGGAAGCGAGCAGGTCCGGTCGCGGGGCTGGCAGGGCGGGGCGTCGGCCACACCGCGAGAAGTAGCAGACGGCGCGGTGGGCCGGCAATCCCCGAGCGCGCCGGCGCGGGCGGGGGGACGGCAGCCGAGCGCACCCGGCGCCGGTTGCTCGTCCGGCCGGACGCCGGGGCTCCCCAACTTGGACGTCCTCGTGAGCCAGCTCTCCGTCGCGGGTCATTGACGGGACGGCCCCATTGACTAGCTTCGGATCGTGAGGTCTCCGGCAAGATACTCTGTCTGGGCGGCGCTTTGTCTGGGCGCGCTGCTGACAGGCTGTGACGCGCTCTTTGGAACGGCGACGGACGATTCCAAGAACTCGTTCCTCGCCGCGGCTCAGGCCCGGAAGGAGGCCTTCGATTTCCGCGGTGCCGTTGCCCTGCTGGAGAAGGCGCTGGAGGCGAATCCGCGGCTGAGCCGTGCCCATTGGGAGCTGGGCCTGCTCCACTACCAGAACACCCACGACTACGCGGCCGCCGTGTACCACCTCCAGAAGTTGCTGGCGCTCGATCCCAAGTGGAAGCAGGCGGACGACGCCCTGCGCCTCATCAACGATTCAAAGGTTGAGCTGGCCAAGCAGGCGCCGTTTGGCCCGGATACTCCCCAGGGGCAGAAGTTGTTTTCGGGCATGGCAACGCAGATTCACGCCCTGACCGCCGAGACGCAGAACTTGCGCCGCCAGATCGAGCAGGCCCAGGTCACCATCCAGCAACTCACCTTCGAGAATCACCAACTCCGCGACGCTGCCGCGCGCGCCGCCGCGACCGCCCCCGCAGCGCCAACCTCGGCGGGCTCAAGTTCGGCGGCCTCTGTCAACCCAGGGTATCAGGCGATCGCCGCGCACCACCGTCCGCCCGACCAGACGGCGCGGGCCGGTTCGGAGCCCTCAAATCGCCCGGCCCCGTCCGCCACGAGTTCCACAAAGCCGGCGGCCTTGACCCACACAGTCCGCAAAGGCGACACGGCCACCTCGATTGCGCGGCGGTACGGAATCACCGTGCGGGACTTGGTGCGCCTCAATCCCGGCCTCGACCCCGCGCGCATTCGAGTGGGCGAGGTGCTCCGCGTCCGGTCGTTGTGACGGTTGGCCGCCCGGCCGGTCGGATCAATCGTCGGGTGGACGTGGCGGCCGTCCGTTGGCGCAACCAAATACTTGAGGCTACCGTCCCCGCACAGGAATGAAACGGCTGTACTTCCCCTTGGTCGCCCTGTTCTGGGTGGCGATGAACGTCCTGCTCTGGCGCGCCGAAATCGCCGGCGGCAAGGACACGGGCAGCGCCGTCCCGGTGAACGTCGTGTGGGAACGGATCCTCAGCGCCCCTGACGCCTCACAGCTCGACATCTTTCGCGGGCAGGAAAAGGTTGGTCACTGCCGCTGGGTGCCGAACGTGGGGGAGGACCCGAAGCCCGGCGGGCCGCTGCTGGCGGATCCGGAGTTGGAGGGGCGCATCCGCCGCGCCACGGGTTACTCCCTGGATCTCGAGGGAACGGCGCGGTTGGTCGAAGGCTCCCCCTCGCTACGGTTTGGCTGGCGGGCCGAATTCGACACCCGTCACAACTGGACCAGCCTGTTCCTGCGGTTGATCGCGCGGCCCAACCTGGTTGAGATCAAGGCCAACGCCGCCGAAGAGAAAGTGAACGTCCGCTTCGGGTCGCCGGAGAACCCGTGGGAACGGACCTTCACGTTCGCCGAGTTCCGCCGCCCCGAGCAGGTGCTGGCCGCCCTCGGCCTGCCCTGGGCGAGCGGTCTGCTGGCCACGCTACCCGCCGTGACCGGGTCGCCGTCGGAGAAGCCGCTCGAACTGGGCATGGAATGGCAGGCTTACAGCGACTGGTTGAAGATCGGCAGCGCGCGGACCCGCATCTACCGCCTGCAGGCCCGGCTGCTGGACAAACACCAGATCGTGGTGATGGTCAGCCGCGTGGGCGAAATCCTGCGGGTCGAGTTGCCGGGCGACCTCCGGATCGTCAACGACGCCTTCACCACGCTCTAACCGCGCCATGATCGAACTGGTCCAACTCACCAAACGGTTCGGCGACCTGGTGGCGGTCAACGACGTGAGCCTCACCATTCCGCGCGGCGAATTCTTCGCGTTGCTGGGGCCCAACGCCGCCGGCAAAACGACCACCATCAAGATCCTCACCGGCCTGATCCGGCCCACCGCTGGAACGGCGCGCGTGGCGGGCTTCGACGTGCAGACGCATCCGCTCGAAGCGCGGCAACGCCTCGCGTTCGTGCCCGATTTCCCGTTCCTCTACGACAAGCTCACACCGTGGGAATTCCTGCGCTTCACGGGCGAGTTGTTCCAGATGGCGGAGGACCGCATCGAAACCGGCGCGCGCGAGCTGGTCGGGCGATTCAACCTGCAACCGTACTTGCGGAAGCCGATCGAGGGTCTCTCGCATGGCACCCGCCAGCGGGTGGCGATCGCGTCAGCGCTGTTGCACGCGCCGGAGGTCATCGTGCTCGATGAGCCGATGGTCGGCCTCGACCCGCACCACGGCCGCGTGCTCAAGGACATCCTCAAGGAGCGGTCGCAGCGCGGGATGACCGTGTTCGTCTCCACGCACCAGTTGAGCATTGCCGAGGAGATGGCGGATCGCATCGGCATCATGCACGAGGGCCGGCTGATTGCGGTGGGCACGCGCGAGGAACTGCGCGCGCAAAGCGGCACCGCCGGCGCCCTCGAACAAACCTTCCTGGCGCTCACCGCCCAGGAGGCCAACCTCAAAGAGGAGACGGCGCACCTCGCCGCATGAACGGCAGTGACCTCAGTCCGTCCCTCGCCCTCGGCGCGGCCGTCCGCCGGTCGCCGGCGAAGGATCCGCTCTGGCTGCTGTTGCGGATCAATCTCCTCCAGAGCGGCCGCAAGCTGCTGGCGCTGCGCGAGCAGTCGAAGCTCCTCAGCGCGCTGATTCTCTGCTTCCTCACCGGGTACGTCACGATCTCCTTTGCGCTGTTCTATCGCGGCCTGCAATTTGCCAACCAGTTCCCCGGCCTCGGCGAGGTGCTGGTCGAGCGCATGATGTTCCTGCTGTTCGCCAGCCTCTTTGCGCTCCTGCTGCTGAGCAATCTGGTCATCGCCTACACGAACCTCTTCCGGAATCGTGAGACGGCGTTTCTGCTGACCTTGCCCGTTTCAACGCAAACGATCTTTCGCTGGAAGTTCATCGAGTCCACGCTGCTGGCCTCGTGGGCCTTTCTGTTTCTGGTGGCGCCGCTGCTGGCTGCCTACGGCCTGGTTCGGGACGTGCCATGGCACTTTTATCCGCTGACGATCCTCCTGCTCGCGCTGTTCCTGATTCTGCCGGCCGCGGCGGGAGGATGGCTGGCGGTCACGGTGGCGCGCTTTCTCGATCGCCGGGCGTTTCAACTGGGCGCGCTGCTCGTGGGCGGGCTGGTGATCGTGGCGCTGGCGTTCTGGCTGCGGCCGGCGCAGATCTCGGACGAAGAACTCGAGATGCGGGTGCTGGTGGTGCTGGATCGGTTGCTGGCCAGGACCAACTTCGCCCAGTTCCCGCTGCTGCCGAGTTACTGGGTCGCGGCCGGCGTCCAGCAGTGGGCGGAAGGCGCGCTGGCCTCGGCCCTATTCTTCGCGCTCGTGCTGCTCAGCTACGCGCTGTTGCTCGGCAGCCTGATGTTCACCCGCACGGGCGGATATTTTTACCGGGCAGCCTCGGCCGCGCAGAGTCGCGGCAGCGTCTTGGGCCAGTGGGGCTGGTGGCGCGCGTGGCAGCGACGGCGGGCCAGCGGCCTGCCGGGCCGCGGGGTGGCTGAGGTTCTGTTTCGCAGGATTCCCGGCGTCCGCCCGGACGTGCGCGCCCTGTTGCTCAAGGACATGCGGGTGTTCTGGCGCGACACCACGCAATGGGCGCAGACGCTGGTCATCTTCGGTCTGATCACCGTGTACATCCTCAACCTTCGGCATTTCAGCGCGCAACTGAGCAACCCGTTCTGGATTCAGGTGGTGTCCTTTTTGAACCTGGCGGCCTGCACGCTCAATCTGGCCACCCTGACCACCCGTTTCGTGTTTCCGCAGTTTTCGCTCGAGGGCAAGCGGGTCTGGATCGTCGGGCTTGCGCCGCTGGGGTTGCGCCGCCTGCTCACGGCCAAGTTCCTTCTCGCCAGCACCCTGTCGCTGGCCATCACGGGCGGGCTGCTCCTGCTCTCCTGCCACATGCTGTCGCTGGAATGGCCGCGCACCGCGTACCTCGCCGTGGCGGTGACCGTGATGTGCTTCGCGCTGAACGGCCTCGCGGTCGGCATGGGTGCGCTCTACCCGAACTTCAAGGAGGACAACCCCAGCAAGATCGTCAGCGGCTTCGGTGGCACCTTCTGCCTCGTGGTCAGTTTCATCTACATCGTCGCCGGGGTCGGCCTGGTCGCGGTGGGCTCCCCCTGGCCCCGACTGGGCGAACCGAACTGGCTGTGGATCGCCGCTTGCTGGGCGGTTTTCGTGGGCGTGTCGCTGCTGGTCGGCTGGCTGCCGATGCGGCTCGGCCTGCGCAAGGCGGTCGCATACGAACTCTGACGCGCGGCGCCGCCGTCGTCAGCCCTGCCGCTCTCCGCCGGCCGTCAATCCACCGTGTCCAGTTCGCGGTCGCTCGTGCCTCGCGGCTGGCGGGCACGATTGGGTCGCAACATCCGCTTCTGCCGCTCGCGGTCGCCGGCGTTGCGCGCCACCGGGATGGATTGCTCGGTGTTGATGTCCAGGCCGGTCACGTGCATCGCTGCTGCGCCGGTCATGGGCAACGGGATGAAATCCTGCACCTGCTGGAGATTCCAGTTCTCCCGTTTGAGGAACTGTTCCACTGCGCCCATTTCCTTCTCGGTGCAGCCAGGGAAGCTCGAGATGAAGTACGGCACCAGATACTGCTCCTTGCCGGCGGCTTCGCTCTCCTCGTGAAACTTCGCCATGAACCCCAGGAAATCCCCCGCCGGTTTCCGCATGCGGCGCAGCACCTCCGGGTGCAGATGCTCCGGCGCCACCTTCAGATGGCCGGAGACGTGGTTTCGCACCAGCTCGCGAAAGTACTCCGGCGTGCGCAGGGCCACGTCCATCCGGATCCCGGACTGGATGAAGACGTGCTTCACGCCGGGCTCTTCGCGGGCTTTCCGGAGCAGATCCAGTTGGGCCTGCTCATCAATGCTGAAGTGCGGACAGATCGTCGGCCACAGGCAACTGGGGCGGTGACAGTTCTTGCACGCGTCCACGTGCCCGTTTTCGCAGGCGTAGAGGTTCGCCGTGGGCCCGCCGAGATCGGACACCGTTCCGCGGAACGTCTCGCTCTCGGTCATGCGGCGGATTTCCTTGAGCACCGAGTCCACACTGCGACTGGAGAGGAACTTGCCCTGGTGAAAGCCCAGCCCGCAAAACGTGCAGCCCCCGGCACACCCGCGCGAGACGATGATCGAGTCCTTGATGGTGGCAAAACCTGGAATCTTCCCGCGATACGATGGGTGCGGGAGCCGCAAGAAGGGCAGCTCGTAAAGCGCGTCGAGGTCTGGTCCCTGTATCGGAAAGGCCGGCGGTTCCTGCACGACCGCCCGGTTGCCGTGCCGCTGCACCAGCCGCTTGCCGCAGTAGGGCGTTTGCTGCGCCTCTACCACCTTGGTCAGCCGCAGGAGGAGCTTCTTGTCGCGTTGGATGTCCTCCCGCGAAGGCAGGATCAGGCAATCGGAAAAGTCCCCGGCGGCGGTGGCTTTGGCCCCGAGGAACCGGGCCGTTCCCCGAATGCCGCTCAAGTCGGTGTTGCCCGCCCGCAGCCGCCGATAGATCTCGCGGACCGCCGATTCGCCCATGCCATAGACGAGCAGGTCAGCCTTCGCGTCAGCGAGGATGGACGGTCGCAGTTTGTCCTCCCAGTAGTCGTAGTGGACCACGCGGCGCATGCTCGCCTCCATGCCGCCCATGATCACGGTCACGCCGGGGAACGCGCGCTGACACATTTGCGTGTACACCACGGCCGCGTGGTTTGGGCGTTTGCCCGGGACCCCGTCCTCGCTGTACACGTCCTCTTTCCGCTTGTGGCGGGCGGCCGTGTAATTCGAGAGCATCGAATCGAGGTTGCCCGCGGTCACTCCGCAGAAGAGCCGCGGCCGGCCCATGACCTGGATCGAGGCAAGGTTCTTCCAATCCGGCTGGGCGATGATGCCCACCCGGCAGCCCTCCGCCTCGAGTACGCGGCCGATCATCGCCGCGCCGAAGGACGGATGATCCACGTAGGCGTCGCCGGTGATGATCAGCACATCCAGTTCATCCCAGCCACGCGCCTCCATCTCCGCGCGGGTGGTGGGCAGGAAACCGTTGCCCCGGGCCGGCGGACGTTGCGGGTCGGCAGCCATATCAGCGCGCGGAAAGTGCGTCATTACCCGTTCCCGCGCAACCGCTGCGTGCCTCCGACCTGGTCGCCCACTTCGTGGCACCATGCGTCTTCGCGGTGACTGCGCACCCGTCCCGCCTGCCGGGGCGTCGTGCGCCAAGAGTCAGTGTGACCCGGCGCTGGGGCGGGCAGGTGCCCGGTGCGCCCAAATGGGTGTTACCCTGGGGTTCTGCCCATTGGAAACGAAGGCAGCCGGGGCCCGATGGCCTTCCGGCTTCCCTCGCTCCCGTTTTGGAGCACCGGACGAATCGCCCAAGGCCGGGCGGCGTTCAAGCCCGCCGGCGCCGACGGGCCTCGATTTGTTTCATCTGCCGTTCGCGGTCCCGGCCCCGTTGGAAGGGATTGAGCGTGGCGGGCAGGGTCTGGAGCCGGGCTTGCTCTGCCGCGCTAACTGCCGCCGTCCGCAGCACCCGGAGGTAAGGCGTTTGCGGAACGCCGTACTCGCGCCC
>CALJWR010000195.1 GCA_937976685.1 uncultured Verrucomicrobiae bacterium | reverse complement strand
AATCCGGGCAAGCTGAATCCCGACATCATGCTGCCCGCCGGCCCGAGCGATCCGGAGGTGGGCCTTTTGTTGGTCGAAAAGGTTGGCGCTTTGGGGCCGCGGAGCGTGCTCGCCACGTGCGTGAACTTCGCGATGCACACGGACACGACCGGCGGCAGCAAGATCAGCGCGGACTGGCCCGGCGCCCTGAGCCGCGTGCTCGCGGGCTACCACGGCGCCGATCACCTGACGCTGGTGACCCTCGGCGCGTGCGGCAACCTCAACCATCTCGACTTCGCCTGGCGCTGGCCCCAGGGCACGCCGATCGAGCAACACCGCATCGCCACCCTGCTCGGCGCCGAAATTTTTCGCGCGCACAAGGATCTCCGACCGCTGCCGCCGGGACCGCTGCGCGTCAAATCCGTGGAGGTCGAGCTGCCGGTGCGGGAACTGCAACCTGGCGAACTCGAGGAGGCGAAGGCTACCCTCGCCGCCGTGAAGGACGATCGCGGGCCCAACTTCATGAAGCAAGTCGTGGCCTACCGCGCGCTGGACGTTGCCCGGCGCGAAGGAAAGCCGTTTCGAGTTGAAGTCCAGGCCATCGCCCTCGGGGATCAAGTGGCGTGGGTCACGCTGCCGGGCGAGGTGTTTGTCGAACTCGGGCTCGCGCTCAAGAAACGCTCGCCCTTTCCGCACACGCACGTCGTCACCCTCGCCAACGAGAGCATCGGTTACATCCCGGACCGTCGGAGCTACGCCGAAGGCAACTACGAACCTGAAAGTGCCCGATGCGCGCCGGGCGCCGGCGAGCGGCTCGTGGAAGCCGCAGTCCAGTTGTTGGCAGACCTTCGATCCTCCCCGACCCCATGAACGCCCCCATGTCTCAGGCACGGTCGTGTCCATCCTGGACACGGCGAGAGTTTCTGGCCGCCACGCTGGGCGCGCCGCTTTTGGCCGGCTGCGCCTCGACGGGCCGGTCTTCGCCGCGCTGGCAGATCGGCTGTTACACGCGCCCGTGGGATCAGCATGACTACCGTATCGCCCTCGATGCCATCGCTGGGGCGGGCTTCCGCTACGCGGGCATCATGACCGCCAAGGGCCGGTCGTGGGTCATGATCACCCCCGACACGACGCCCGAACAGGCGGCGGAAATCGGGGTGCAGTTGAAACTGCGCGGGCTCCGGGCAGCCTCCGTGTATGGTGACTACCGGGTGACGGCCAGTGTGGCAGAGAACGTGAAAGCGCTGGAGCGGCTGGTCGAGCACTGTGTTGCCTGCGGCTCGCCCGACCTCCTCCTGGGCGGCGTGGGGGAGGCCACCTTGCAGGCGCCGTACTACGAGGCCGTTCGCGAAGTGTGCGCGTTCGCAGCCGCGCGAACCGTGCGCCTGACCATCAAGCCCCACGGCGGGCAGATCGCGACCGGGCCGCAGTGCCGTCGCGTGATTGAATCCGTGGACCGACCCAACTTCCGGCTATGGTACGACCCGGGCAACATCTTGTACTACTCGGACGGGGCGCTCGATCCGGTGGCAGACGCGGCGACCGTCGCGGGTCTGGTGGCCGGGATGAGCATCAAGGATTTCCGGCCGCCGAAGAATGTGGACGTGACCCCGGGGACCGGGCGAGTGGACTTTGCGCGGGTCTTCGCGCGCCTGCGGGAAGGCGGCTTCACGGGCGGACCGTTGGTGGTGGAGTGCGTCGCCCGACCCAATCCGCAGGATGTGAAGGCCATCACCGCCCATGCGCGCCAGGCCCGCGAATTGGTCGAGCGCCTGGTGGCGGCGTGAGCGCGGGGGATTCCGGGTGGCGCCAGGTGCCGCCGGCGCGAGCCGCTGCGGGCAGGATGCGCCTTGGCAGCCTGGATTTCCCGACTTGTTGAATCCTCCCGCCGGTTTCATCGTCTCCGGTACCACATCTATGAATCAATTCCCCCATGCCCGAACGTCCCGCCGGGAATTCCTCCGCACCACCGCCCGCATCGCCGCTGTCACGGCGGCGGCTGGTTCCTCCCTGCCCTTCGTCCACGCCGCCGGCAGCGACCTGATTCAGGTCGCGCTGATTGGCTGCGGCGGACGCGGCACGGGGGCCGCCGACAACGCGCTGTCCACCGCCAAGCAGGGCCCCATCAAGCTGGTGGCCATGGCGGAAGTTTTCGACGAGAAGCTCAAACGCAGCGTGGAGGGGCTGAGCCGGAAGTTCCCCGACCAGTTTGATGTTCCGCCCGAGCGGCGGTTCACGGGTTGGGACGGCTACAAGAAGGCCATGGATTGTCTCAAGCCGGGGGACGTGGCGATTTTTGCGACGCCGCCCGCCTTCCGGTGGGTCCACCTGACGTATGCCATTGAAAAGGGCCTGAACGTCTTCATGGAAAAACCCGTGACGGTGGACGGCCCGACGACCCGCCGCATGTTCGAACTCGCCGACGCGGCGGACAAAAAAAACCTCAAGGTGGGGGTCGGCCTGATGGTCCGACACTGTCGGGGCCGGCAGGAGCTCTGGAAACGGATTCGCGAGGGCGAGATCGGGGACATTGTGCTGATGCGCGGCTATCGCACCGGCGGCCAGGCGGCCAACACCGGTCCGAAGCCGGCCAATATGTCCGAGTTCCGCTTTCAGGTGCAACGCTTCCACAGCTTCCTCTGGTCGGGCGGCGGGCTGTTCAGCGACTACAACATTCACCAGGTGGACGAACTCAGTTGGATGAAGGATGCCTGGCCCGTCAGCGCCCACGGCACCGGCGGCCGGCACTTCCGCGGTAATTCGGTGGACCAGAACTTCGACAGCTACTCGGTGGAGTACACCTACCCGGACGGCACGAAGATGTTCTTCATCGGGCGCCACATGAACGGCTGCCACGAGGAATTCGCCAGCTACGTTCATGGCACCACAGGGGCGGCGATCGTCTCCACCGCCGCGCACACGCCGGGCCGCGTGCGCACCTTCAGGGGACACAACCTGACGCGGGCGAACATGCTCTGGGCGTTCCCGCAGCCGGAGCCCAGCCCGTACCAACTCGAATGGGACGACCTCATCGCCGCGATCCGGGGCAACCAGCCCTACAACGAGATCAAGCGCGGCGCCATCGCCAGCCTCGTGACCTCGATGGGGCGCATGGCCGCCCACACCGGCCAGATCATCCAGTACGAGGACATGCTCAACAGCGATCACGAGTATGCTCCCGGCCTCGACCAGCTCGGTGAGGATTCACCGGCTCCGCTGCAGGCGGGTCCCGACGGCAAATACCCGGTGCCGACACCGGGCCAGACAAAGGGACGGGAGTTCTGAGGGCGACCGGACGGGTGACATCCGAGCGGCGCGTCAAGCCGCACCGGCCGCGAAGCGATGCGGAATCTTGCTTGGGCTGCCGGCGGACGAAGCAGGCCGCCCCCCTACCTGTTCGGGTCGTAATTCAACCAGGGCCCCAGCCAGCGCTCGGTCTCAGCCACGGTCTGACCTTTGCGCGCCGCGTAGTCCTCAATCTGGTCGCGGCCCAGCTTGCCAACGGCGAAGTATTTCGCTTCGGGATGCGCGAAGTAGAAGCCGCTCACGCTGCTGCCGGGCCACATCGCGCAGCTCTCGGTCAGCTTGATGCCGGTGTGGCGCTCGACATCGAGCAACTGCCAGAGGGTGCGCTTTTCGGTGTGGTCCGGGCACGCCGGGTAGCCGGGTGCGGGCCGGATGCCGCGATACTTTTCTTCAATCAGGTCGGCGGGGGTGAGGCTCTCGCCACGGCCGTAGCCGAGTTGGACGCGGACTTCCTTGTGCAACCACTCGGCGAAGGCTTCGGCCAGGCGATCGGCCAATGCCTCGGCCATGATCGCGCTGTAATCATCGTGTTCGGCTTTGAAGCGCTGGACGAGCTCGTCGAGACCGTGGCCGGTGGTGACGGCGAAGGCGCCGAAGTAGTCGGGAATCGGAGGTTTGAGATTTGCGATTTGAGATTCGCGGGGCGCGAGGTAGTCGGCGAGGCAGAGGTTGGGCCTGCCGTCGTCCTTCACCAATTGCTGGCGGAGGAAGTGGAATTTCGTCAGCGCCTGCTGGCGACTGGCGTCGGTGTAAAGCTCGACGTCGTCGCCGACGCGGTTGGCCGGGAACAGCCCATAGACGCCACGCGGCGTGAGGAGCCGGCCGGTGACGATTTTCTCCAGCAACCGCTGGGCGTCGGCAAAGAGCTTGCGGGCTTCCTCGCCGTGTTTCTCGTGCTGAAGGATCGCCGGATAAATCCCGCGCAGCTCCCAAGTGTGGAAGAACGGCGACCAGTCAATGAAGGGGACTAGTTCTTCGAGCGATACGGTGGCGGGGTTTCCGCGCAGGCGAGGCCCGGTTCCGGCGTCGCGACTTCCCGGGCAGCCAGCCAATCCCGAAAGGCCCACGCGTCCGCGTCGCAGTGGCGCAGCCAGTTCTGGTGCTTCCATTCGCAGAACGCCTTCCACTCGGCCGGGTCCTGCAGTTCCCTCGGCAGCGGCGTCCGGTTGTGGCGCAGGCTTTCTTGATACATCCAGTCGTGGAGCCGCTCGTAGAGCTTCCGCTTTTCTTTGGACAAGGTCATAGACTTCTCTGGGTTTGTCGTTCGCGTCCTGCGCCGCTTTTCGCAAAAGATTAGCATAGGCATTTCCGTGGGCCAACGTGAGATCGGCCAGGATGGCCTGCCAAGGCAACGCGAGCGCCTGACCCAGGTGGCGCGCGAGGAGGTGAGCGGTGGAGGCAAAACCAGGCTTGGCACCCGCGGCCGCCCCAAGCACCACCACTGCGTCGGTCTGGACGCCGTGGCTGGCGAGAGCTTCTTGCATGGCGTTGAGAGTTTCCCCGCTGGTCAGAATATCGTCCACCAGGATCACCCTCCGCCCGGCCAGGATTGTGGCGGCATCCGCGGGCACGGTGATTATGGTCGGCGAACCCAGCTTGCCGAGATAACCACGGCGGTTTTTGGCTTCCTCCAGGGATTCACAGCCCAACTTCGAGTAAAGCCCGCCGCCAAATCGTGACCGCAACCATTCGGCAAACAACCGCGGCAAGATATTCCGGCCCGAAGTTGAGGGCACCACAACGAGCGCAAAGTTCCCGGTGAGGGCAACTGCGTATGCCTCGGGGCGACAATAACGGTCCATGAAGGCAAAGGCCAACTGGCGATCAAACAACCGTTCCTTTAGCCACCGCTTCTCCTCCACCATGCGGGGGGTGTCGTCGGAGGTGAAGTAAGTGGGTGGACAAGCGTGCGCCAAGATTTGCTTCCACTCAGCCTCGGTTCGGCACTCCAACCCGCCGACCCGGCAAGGCAGTGGGCGCGCGGACGCTGAAGCGGGGCCGGCAGGAACCGGCGCCTGAACTGGCGAAGTCACCACACGGACCCCGACGAACTCAGGCTTCGGCAAATCGTCGTGGCTGAACTTCGGCGCGTTGGCGCGGGCCTGCTCCAAGGTCAGGAGCTGCTGCTGCTGGCCGGTATGCTGGGCGCGGAGCTTGCCGTAATCGGCGCGGAGTTGGGCGATGAACGCCGGCTTTTGCTCCGCGCTCAGCAGGCTGCTGACGACGGGCACGGCGCGGCTGGCGTCGAGGACATGGACGACCGGCTCCGTGTAGCCGGGCGCAATCTTGACCGCGGTGTGCGCGCGGCTGGTGGTCGCGCCGCCAATGAGCAGGGGCACCTTGAAGCCCTGCCGCTCCATTTCGCGGGCGACGTGGACCATTTCGTCGAGCGACGGGGTGATGAGGCCGCTGAGGCCGATGATGTCCGCGTGGTGCTCGCGGGCGGCCTCGAGAATCCGGTCGCACGGGACCATCACGCCAAGGTCCACAACGCGATAGTTGTTACAGGCGAGGACGACGCCGACGATGTTCTTGCCGATGTCGTGGACGTCGCCCTTGACCGTGGCGAGCAGGACGGTGCCTTGCTCCCGTTGCGCCTGTCCGTTGGCGGCGAGGGCCGCCCGCTCGGCTTCCATGAACGGCGTCAGGTAGGCCACGGCCTTCTTCATCACGCGGGCCGACTTCACGACTTGGGGCAGGAACATCTTGCCCGCGCCGAACAGATCGCCCACGACGTTCATGCCGGCCATCAGCGGCCCCTCGATGACCGCGAGCGGTTTGCCGAGTTGCTGCCGCGCTTCTTCAGCGTCCTCGGCGATGAAGGCATCAAGCCCTTTCACCAGCGCGTGCTTGAGCCGCTCCTCGACCGCCAGACTGCGCCAAGCCTCTTCCGCCTTGGCCTCGGCCGCTTCCCCGCCGGCGGGTTTCTTCAAACTTTCGCCGAACGCGACCAGCCGCTCGGTGGCGTCGGGCCGGCGGTTCAGGATCACGTCCTCGACGCGCTCCAAGAGGTCCTTCGGAATCTCCTCATACACCGCCAGCATCCCGGCGTTGACGATGCCCATGTCGAGGCCGGCCTGGATCGCGTGATAGAGAAAGGAGCTGTGCATCGCCTCGCGCACGGCGTTGTTGCCGCGGAAGCTGAAGGAGATGTTGCTGATGCCGCCGCTGACGCGCGAGCCGGGCAGGTGCTGCTTGATCCAGTGCGTGGCGCGGATGAAGTCCACCGCGTAGTTCGCGTGCTCCTCGATGCCGGTGCCGACGGTCAGGACGTTGGGATCGAAGATGATGTCCTGCGGATCGAAGCCCGCCTGCCGGACGAGGAGGTCGTAGCTGCGTTTGCACACCTCGATGCGCCGCTCGAAGGAGTCCGCCTGGCCGCGCTCGTCAAAAGCCATGACCACCACGGCCGCGCCGTAGCGGCGGACACGCTTCGCCTGTTGCAGGAACTTCTCCTCGCCTTCCTTGAGCGAGATCGAGTTCACGATACTCTTACCCTGAAGGCATTGCAGCCCGGCCTCCAGGACCGACCACTTGGAGGAGTCCACCATCACCGGTACGCGGGCGATGTCCGGTTCGCTGGCGACGAGATTCAGAAAGCGCGTCATCGCGGCGACGCCGTCGAGCATCCCCTCGTCCATGCAGACATCAATGACCTGCGCGCCGGCCTCGACCTGCTGCCGGGCGATGGCCAGGGCGTCGGTGTAGGCACCTTCCTTGATGAGCTTCGCAAACTTGGGCGAGCCGGCCACGTTCGTGCGCTCGCCGATGTTCACGAAGTTCGTCTGGGGCGTGACGTTGAGGGCCTCCATGCCACTCAACCGCAGCGCGGGCGGAACCGTTGGCACATTACGCGGCGGGCAGTCGCGGACGGCGTCGGCGATGGCCTTGATGTGCGCCGGCGTGGTGCCGCAGCAACCGCCGACGACGTTCAGCCAGCCGAGTTTGGCCCACTCCTGGAGCTGCGGCGCGAGGGACTGCGGCGTTTCCGGAAAGCCGGTTTCGGACAGCGGATCGGGCAGGCCGGCGTTTGGATAGAAGCAGGTGAAAGCGGGCACGAGGCCGACCAGTTCCTCGACGAAGGGCCGCATTTCCCTCGGTCCCAAGGCGCAGTTGAGGCCGATGGTCAGCGGCTGCGCGTGGGCGACGGAGTTCCAAAACGCCTCCACCGTCTGGCCCGTGAGCGTGCGGCCGGAGCGGTCGGTGATCGTGCCGGAAATCATCACCGGGAGGCGTGAAGCGTGACCCGTTAGGCTCGAACGGGTCTCAAAGACCTCCTCGATGGCGAACAGGGCAGCCTTGGCGTTGAGCGTGTCGAAAATGGTTTCGACCAGCAGCAGGTCCACGCCGCCGTCCAGCAGCGCCTCGACCTGCTCACGGTAAGCACGGCGCAGTTGATCGAAGTTGACCGAGCGGAAGCCCGCGTCGCCCACGTCCGGCGAAATGCTGGCCGTTACCGGCATCGGCCCCAGCGCGCCCGCCACGAAGCGCGGCTGGCCGGTGCGGTTGGCCACTTCGTCCGCCACTCTTCGCGCGATTCGCGCCGCCGCGAGATTCATCTCCAGCGCAACTTCGCGGAGGAACGTGTCCGTGACCACTTCCTCAAAGAAGGTCTGGTCCTTGCGCTGCGCCAGGTGCCTGCCGAAGAGAAAATCGTGCTGGCCGATGGTCGTGGCCGAGAACGTGTTCGTCTCGATGATGTCTGCGCCGGCTTCCAGGTATTGGCGGTGGATTTCCTCGATCACTTGCGGGCGGGTGAGCTGCAGGAGTTCGTTGTTGCCCTTCAGGTCTTTGCCTTTCCAGTCCGCGAACCGCGTCCCGCGGAACTCCGCCTCGGACAGTTTGCAGCGCTGCACCATCGTGCCCATCGCGCCATCGAGAATGAGGATCCGCCGGGCGAGCAGCCTCCCGAGCGCGGCGTCGCAGCCGGTCGCAGACGTGACTTGACTTGGTTCCATCACTGACCTCGGGTGGGGAGCGTGCTGCGCCCCACTCACATCGCCGTTCGTAGGCGTTCAACCCCTTCTCGGCAACCTAAAAATCAACGAATCCAGATGGGTTGATATCAATAGCGCGTATCCGCTCCTTCTCCCCACCGCCTTCCGGCCGGCCGTTGAACGGATCCGGCTCGAGATTCGCCGACACGAAAAAGGGCGCGGGTAAATGCCCGCGCCCTGAGCGTCAAAGGTTCGGTAAACGGCTCCCTACGACCGGCGACGAAGCAGCCACAGCGCCCCCATTCCCAACCCGAGGAGGGCATAGGTGCCAGGCTCGGGAATCACCTGGTAAGCGTGCAAGCCGTTATTGGTATCGAGGACGAACAGCTTGCCACCGCCGAACGCCACCGATCCCACGCCGTTGGCATTCGCGTTGTCCACCGGCAGGATTTCAGTGTCCAAGAGGACCGGCGTGCCGCCGCTGATGTCGAACAGATGGACCTTGTCCGGTCCGGCGATCAGGTCAATGCCCGCCAGCCAGCCGTTGGCCGCATCCACGCCGATTATGGTCACGCTCGTGGGAACGCCGTCGGCCGCGCCGAAGTTGCCCACCGACGTTCCCGCGAACGGCGAAACGCCCGTGTTGACATCAATGTGACGCAGCGTTCGTCCGAGGGCCGTTCCCCAGAAAGTGTTTCCGGCCCCGAGGGCGACGCCCAAGCCGATGTCGCCATCGCCCGCGTCCGTATCGATGGCCAGACCATTGAAGGACAGGCCGTCGCCGGTGATCAGCACGGCGGCGTCACCCCCACCGCGGGCGGCCAGAAGCACCTGCGTATCCGCCCCGGCACCGCGGACGTCCAAGGTATCCCCGAAGCGCTTGGAATTCGCCACGCCGGTGACGAAACCGGCCGAAGGATCTCCACTGAACGCCACCGTCGGGGTCGCGCCTTCATTCGCCCAGCGGTAGAGCTTGAACGGGGTGGTGGTGGTGTCCGTCGTCAAGTTCCCCATGAATATGGCCCCGTCGTCTGCCACTCCGATCATGCTACCCGCGAACGTACCTCCCGACACAATCCCCTCGCCCAAGGAAAGGGTGCCCAAATCCGCCCCAGTGGCACCATCCAGTTTTACCACCGACAGGCCACCGGCCCGGTTGACCAACAACACGTTCCCGGTCACGGGATTGTAGTCCATCCCACGCTGAGTGTTGTCCGTGGTCAAGTAGGGGCGGTCGCCGGGTTTGAGGCTCCACAAGGGCTGGAGTTCAACCTGAGCCAACGCGGACGCCGCCACGGCCCCCGTCGCCGCCGCGCTCAACAGAAGGAATTTGTTGGATTTCATAAGATCAGATCAGTTCGGTTCCGGTAAGCTGGCTGGCCCGCCAATTCTGTCAACCCCAAAGACAGTTTCGCCGTGGACCCGATTCGCGCCAAGGGGGTTTCCGCATTCGCCCTTGCTTTCAGGGCGTCTCTGCTCGATTCTCCATCCGCCTGAGCGCCGCGAGTGCGGATGCTCACCAAGGCTGAGAAACGAACAGTCAACGAAACAACCTAACCTCAACCTCCGTTGCCACCGCAACGCCGGTTCGTTAGGCAATGGAGTCTTCGCCGGATTTCTTCTTTTCTCCGGCCGGGCCTCCCGCAGTCAGTTCAACACGCAGTATGTTAACCATGGCAGAAGCCCTGAAGCAGAGCGAAAAACGCTTTGCCGCCGGGGACATTGTGAAAGGTGTCGTCATTGAAGTCCGGCCCCGCGAAGTGCTCGTGGATATCGGGTACAAGAGTGAAGGGGTCATCCCGCGCGCCGAGTTCGAGGACCTCCCGGACCTCAAGGCGGGCGACGAGGTGGACGTCCTGGTCGAAAAACTCGAGGATCGGGAAGGCATGGTGGTCCTGTCCCGGGAAAAGGCCGAGTTCCGAAAGAACTGGGCGCGCATTCTGCAAATCTGCAGCGAGGGCGGCATCATCGAAGGCAAGGTCAAGAGCATCGTCAAGGGCGGCCTCATCGTGAACGTTGGCGTCGAGGCGTTCCTGCCCGCATCGCAAGTGGACATCACTACGCCGAAAAATCTCCAGGCCTTTGTCGGCAACACCTACCAGTTCAAGGTGGTGAAGATCAATCAGGAGCGGCAGAACATCGTGCTTTCGCGCCGCGAACTCATTGAACAAGAGCGCGCAGAACGTCGCGCGAAGCTGCTGTCGGATCTCACCCCGGGCGACATCCGGCGGGGCACCGTCAAAAACCTCACCGACTTCGGCGCCTTCATTGATCTCAACGGGATTGATGGTCTGCTCCACATCACGGACATGTCCTGGGGCCGCATCGGCCATCCGTCAGAGGTGCTCAAGGTGGGCCAGGAGATTGATGTGGTCGTGCTCGACATCAACAAGGAGCGGGAACGGGTCAGCCTGGGGCTGAAGCAGAAGACCCAGAACCCGTGGGAAAGCATCGAGCAGAAGTACCCGGTGGGGATGAAGGTCAAGGGCAAGGTTGTCAACCTTGTGCCCTACGGCGCCTTCGTCGAGCTCGAGCCGGGCATCGAGGGACTCGTTCACGTCACCGAACTGTCGTGGACCAAGCGCATCGCCAAACCCAGCGACGTGCTCAAGCCGGATCAGGAAATCGAGGCGGTGGTGCTCGGCCTCAATCGTGAGGAGCAAAAGATCAGTCTCGGCATCCGGCAGCTTGAGACCAACCCGTGGGACAACGCCGAGATCAAGTATCCGAAAGGCACCCGCGTGAAGGGCAAGATCCGCAACCTCACCAGCTACGGCGCCTTCCTCGAGCTCGAGGAA
>CALJWR010000194.1 GCA_937976685.1 uncultured Verrucomicrobiae bacterium | reverse complement strand
CGTCCCAGGAGCGCCTCGACTTCCCGCGCCCCCATTTCGGTCTCGGCGTACTCGAGCGGAATCGCCCCCGAGAGGCCATACTGCGGCCGCCTGAGCCAGTCGCGCGCGACGGCTTCGTCGTTAAAGACTGCCACCGCCTGTCCGAACAGCCGGGCGAAGCGCATCAGGCGGTCCGACTCGGCCTGCGTCAAGCGCCCCTCCAGCCGGCGGCGGTGAAGGGTGGCCCGGGATACCCCGAGCTTGGGGGCCAACGCCTCCAGCGGCAGGTCAAGGGCCGCCCGCAGGGCTTCGAGTTCCGCGAACGGCAGGCCCCGTTGCACGGCCTCGATCACGGTATCCGTGGCGCGCAGCCGTTCGGCCGCCCGCGTCTTGGAACCATGAACATGGGAAGCGATGATTCCCGACCAGGGGAACTCCCTTGCGCCATCCGGACTGCGTTTGCCTGTCGGCTTTGCGGTTTTCATTTGAGACTAAGGATCGTCTCAATTGCGCCAACCGTCAAGCGGGCAGATCCACCCGCCGACGGAGGAGGCTTTTCGCCAGTCCATACCGGTAGAAGGTGCCGACCGGATCGGGGATGCCTTCGAGCGCCTTGTTGATGCCTGCTTCGTCCTTGGCCTCGATGTTGGCGCAGAGCGAGGAGAGGATTTTGGCCCCCTGGTCGCGGACGCGGGAGGTGCCGCCGAAACAGCCGGTGCAAGGCATGTTGCCGCTGGTGCATTGCGCGCCGCAGCCGGACCGTGTCGCCGGCCCCATGCAGACCACGCCCTGGGCGAGGAAACACTTGGCCGGATCCAGCAACTGCTGGTGCGGCCGCTTGAATTCGACGAACGCCACGTTGGTGGGCTTGCTGTCCTTGCGGGCGCACTCGTCACACAGGGCCTTGTCCGGACAGAGGACACTGCCCTTGGGAGGCAGCTTGCCGCTCAGCAGCGCGTTGACGGCTTCGCGCGTGATGTTCGGCGTCGGCGGACAACCGGGAACGTAAAAGTCCACGTCCACCACCTGGTCCAGCGAGCGGACGACATTCCACAGCCCGGGCAAATGAACCTCCCGCCCGGACTCCTCGAACTTCAACTGCGGGCGGATCTTCTTCTCGTTCACCGTGCTGGGCGTTTCCTCATACACGTACTTGAGGATCTGCTCGCGCGGGAACTGGTTGGCGAGGCCGGGAATGCCGCCCGTCACGGCGCACGAACCATATGCGATCAAGTACTGGCTCTTGCGGCGCAACAGGTGGGCCATCTCCTCCTGTTCGGTCGAGCGGATGGCACCGTTGAGCAGCGTGGCGAAGAGGGACTTGTCCTCCATCGCTCGCAGGTCCTCGTACTTGAAGTCCATCGCCACGGGCCACAGGACGATGTCCACCTTCTCGACGACGCCGAGGATGTCTTCCGCGAGGTCCACGACGGTCTCCTCGCAGCCACCACAGGACGCACACCAATAGATGCCAAGTTTCGGTTTAGACATGGGCCACCTCCGGTTTCGCGGCCGCCATTTCGGATTCACCGCATGCACAAACGCCGGCGGCGGTGGCCGTGACATGGTGTTCGAGTTCGGTCATCTCCCGATCCCAGTCGGCGACCTTGGACGGGAAGCCCAGCGGGCCAAGCGCCTGAATCTGCTGCGTCAGATCGTTGATGACGCGCTTGACCTTGTCGCCCTCCGCCGCCGAGATCCATTCGAGCCGCACGCGCTGGTCTTCGATGCCCATGTCGGCCAACAGGCGCTTGAGGAGCTGGAAGCGGCGCAGCATCTTGTAGTTGCCCTCGACGTAGTGACAGTCGAAGGGGTGACAGCCGCCAATCAGCACGCCATCTGCCCCGTGGGTCAGGGCCTCCAAGATGAACTGCGGGTCCACGCGCCCCGAGCACATCAACCGGATGACGCGGACGTTTGACGCGTACTTGAGCCGGGACACGCCCGCGAGGTCGGCGGCGGTGTACGTACACCAGTTGCAGAAGAACGCCACGATGCGTGGCTTCCAGTCCTTAGTCATAAGCGAGCACTCCCTTGATTTCACTGAAGACTTCGTCGTCTTCAAACAGGTTCTGAACGATCGAGCCGGACGGACACGAAGCCACGCAGGTGCCGCAGCCCTTGCAGAGCGCCTCGTTGATGACCGCGACCTTGGAGGATTCGTCGAAGGCGATCGCCGTGTACGGGCACAGCGGGATGCAGGACTTGCAGCCGGAGCACTCCTCCGCCAGGACGAAGGCGGTGTTCGGCTCCTGCTCCACGTAGCCCTTGTCAATCAGCGCCAGACACTCCGCCGCCGCCGCGCCCGCTTGGGCCACGGTGTCGGGAATGTCCCGCGGCCCCTGGCAGCCGCCGGCAATGAAGATGCCGTCGGTGAAGGTGCTGACGGGCGCGAGTTTCGGGTGCCGCTCGAGGAACCACCCTTCGCCACCGCAACTGAGGTTGAACAGCCGCCGCACGTCCTGCGCGTCTTGCTGTGGTTCCAGTCCCGTTGCCAGGACCACCATGTCCACCGGAATCCGGCGCACATAGCCCGCCAGCGTGTCCTCGACCCGGATGGTCAGTTTACCCTCCTCTTCCGGGGTCATCGCCCAATCGGTGACTTCCCCCACGCGCCCGCGGATGAAGTGGACACCCTCGTCGAGCAGCTTGTTGTAGAACTCTTCGTAGCCTTTGCCCGGCGTGCGGATATCAATGTAGAAGTTGTAAATCTCGGCGCCGGTATGCTCCTTGAGCAGGAGCGCCAGCTTCATCGAGTACATGCAGCAGACCCGCGAGCACCACACGTTGGTCTTTTTGTCGCGGCTGCCAACGCAGTGGATGATGCCAATGGATTTGGGATGCCGGCCGTCGCGAGTGATCACCTCACCACCCGTCGGGCCCGAGGCGTTGACCAGGCGCTCGACCTCGAGCGCGGTGTACACGTTCGGATAGACGCCGTAGCCGTAGGCCGGGACGCGTTTGGCGTCGAACGTCTTGAATCCGGTCGCCACGATCATCGTGCCAACCTCGATCTCGTCGAACGTCTCCTGCTGGGTGAAGTCAATGGCCATCCGGTCCGCGCACGCTTCCACGCAGGTCTTTTTGCACTTGCCGGTCTTGAGGTTGAGGCAGGTCTCCGGATCAATGATCACCACCTGCGGGGTGGCCTGCGGGAAGGGGATGAACACCGGTTTGCGTTTGCCAAGGCCCTCGTTGAATTCGTCCTCAAACTTGGGTGTTTTGTACACGCAGGCGTCAATGCACTCCATGCAGCCCACGCAGGCATCCTCCACGATGTAGCGGGGCTTGTGTTTGACGGTGACCTTGTAGTTGCCGACGTAGCCGTCCACCTTGGTCACCTCAGAGTAGGTCCAGAGGGTGATGTTCGGGTGGTTGCCCACTTCGGACATCTTCGGCGTCAAAATGCAGGCCGCGCAGTCCAGCGTGGGGAAGGTCTTGTCGAACTTCGCCATGTGCCCGCCGATGGTCGGTTCGCGCTCGACGAGGTACACCTTCTTGCCCGCGTTCGCCATCGTCATGGCGGCATGGATCCCGGCAATGCCCCCGCCGACGACCAGCACGTCTGCGTGAATCTTCACCCGCTTGACCTCGAGCGCCTTGTGATGGGCCACGCGTTCGATGGCCGCCTGGGCAAGCGCCTTGGCTTTCTCCGTGGCTTCCTTCCGGTCCGTGTGGACCCACGAGTTGTGTTCCCGGATGTTGACCATGTGGAAGTAGAACGGGTTCAGGCCGCCCGCCTCGGTGGCGCCGCGGAAGGTATGCTCGTGCAGCAGCGGCGAACAGGACGCCACCACCACGCGGTTGAGTTTGTGCTCGCGGATGTCCTGCTGGATCAACTCCTGGCCCGGATCGGAGCACATATACTTGTACTCCCGGGACAGCGCCACGTGCGGCAGCGTGCCCACGTACCGGGCCACTTCCGCGCAGTCCACCGTAGCGGCGATGTTGTGCCCGCAGTGGCAGACATAGAATCCGATCCGAAGCTCTTCGCGATTGCTGTTCATACGCTTGGCGGTTTTGGGGTTAAGCGGCCACGGATTTGGCGGCTGGGGGCTTGGCCGGGGCGGGCGGCGGGCTGGACGGTCGCCAGCGGAACGGAATCGCCGCGCGGTTCAGCGCCAGGTCGCGATCCGGCAACCCGAAGGCCAGCCCCATGAGCTGTGAGAAATAGACCGTCGGCAGCAGCACGTCGCCGTACTGCCGGCGCACGGCCGAGTGGTAGCCGTCCAGATTGAACTGGCACAGCGGGCAGACGGTGGCCAGACAGTCAGCACCCCGTTTTTTCGCCTCATTCAACAGGATGTACACCATGCGGATCCCCGCCTCCGGAATGGTGCCGGTCAGGCTGCCCCCGCAGCACTTGGTTTTCAGCGGCCAGCGAATGACCGTCGCGCCCAACGCTTCCAAAAGGCGGTCCATCGTGGTCGGGTTCGCCTGGTCGTCAAACGTCGCGTACGGCCGGACGATCTGGCAGCCGTAATACGGGGCCACCTTCAGTCCTTGCAACGGCTTGGTGACCTTCATCTTGATGGCGTCCAGGCCGATGTCGTTGATCAGCACGTCCAGCGGATGCCGAACGGGGACGTCCTTCTCGCACTTCATGCCCACGGCGTTCAACGCGCGGTCCACCGTCGCCTTCATCTTCGGGTACTGGTGGAGGTAGTGCTTGGTCTTGTTGAGCACCAGATAGCAGGCGCTGCACGGGGCCAGGATGGGATGGTTGCCGTCCCGCTCGGCAAGGGCGAGGTTCCGCGAGGCCAGCACGCACGCCTTGGCCTCATCCACGGACATGTAGGCCGTCGCCCCGCAGCAGTTCCAGTCGTCCAACTCTTGCAAGTCCACGCCGAGGTGCTTCATCACCGGCAGCAGGGACTCTTCGTAGGCGCGCCCCAGACCTTTCAGCGAACAACCGGGGAAGTAGGAGTATTTCATGGCTCAGGCTTTCTCTTCGGCGGCGGCGAACATCTTGGCCAGTTGCTCGCGGTTGTTGATCTTTTCGCTGGCCAGCGAGAACCGGCCGGTCTTCATCAAATCCAAACCCATCTGCCAGTTGCCCATGGCCCCCAGCGGATCCGTCTTCATGAACAGCTTCATCACCAGCGGCATCTCGGAGATGCGCCCGTTGGCGGTCACCATCTTCTCAAATTCCTGCGCCAGCACGGGGATGGGGAATTTCCGGGGGTACACCCCCTCGTGGATGGCCCGCTGCTTGAGCTCGTACATGATGTCGGTGATCCGGATTTCCCGGGGACACTCGCAAGTGCAGGCGTAACAGGAGGCGCACAGCCAGATGGTCTTGCTGCTGAGCACCTCCTTCTTGAAGTCGAACCGCGTGAGCTCCATCACCTGGCGCGGCGTGTAATCCATGTACACGCTCAACGGGCACACGCCGGAACACGTGCCGCACTGGATGCAGTCCTTGAGCTTTTCACAGCCGGGAACCTTCATGACCTCATCGCCAAACCCTTTTACCCGGTCCGCCTCGTACTTGATGGTGCGCGTGATGTTCATAGGCATTTCCGCCGTCGCCCGATCTGTTTCGTCCGTTCGAATTGTCTGCCGCCGCAGCGTGCTGGCTCGGTTAGTACCCGAATCTCCGCCGCCACCGCTAACCGGCTTTTGTTGAAAAGTTATCCTTTTTTGCCACGCCGACAGCATTTTGCATCCGAATTTCCCAAGAACCCGATCTGACGGGCGGTCGCAGTCGCCTCACCGCCCCTCCTCCGGTGGTGCCGATCACCGGCCAAACCCGCCTCGTCAGGCGGTCGCACCCTCGGCAGCGACCTTGTCGCTCTACGGCGGATTCGATACGGTTTGAACAGTGGCTGCCGCTCCCGACCCTGACGCCGAGTTGATGCTGCGTGTCCAGCGCGGTGACGACGAAGCCTTTGCCACCCTCGTTGAGCGATACCAGCAGCCCGTCATGAACCTTCTGTACCGCAGTCTGCCCGACGCCACCGAAGCCGAAGACCTCGCGCAAACAGTCTTCGTGCAGGTGTACAAGTCCGCGCCCCGGTATCGGCCCACGGCCCGATTCTCGACCTGGTTGTTCACCATTGCCCGGAACCTCTGCCTGAACGAGTTGCGGCGGCGGTCCCGCCACCCGGCCGAGCCATTGGAACCGGCCGATAGCGCGACCGATCAGGCCCCACGCCAATATCCGGATCGCCGAACCGATGGCCCGGTCGAATCGCTGCTGCAGGGCGAGCTGGAGCGGAAGATTGAAGAAGCAATCCGCGACCTGCCGGAAAACCAGCGCACCGCCCTGCTGCTCTGCCAGCAGGACGAGTTGTCTTACGAGGACATCGCCAAGGTGCTCGGCTGCTCGCTGTCCGCCACCAAGTCCCTGATCCATCGCGCGCGGGAGACGCTGAAAGCGCGGTTGAAGCCGTACCTTCGCACGGGTGCCTAGGAGATTTGATTCGCCCCCGCAACTTTCCCCGCCTCTTGGTTTTCTCTTTCCGCAGACCGGCATGACAACCTCGAACGATTCACACTGGCAGGAGATCGTCGCCCGGCGGCCCATGACCGACCGCGAGCAGCGAGAACTGGCCGCTTGGTTGGCGAAGCACCCCGAATCCGCCGAACACTGGGCCGGCGAACTGGCGCTCACTGAGGCCCTGCGAAAACTTTCGCCGGCCCCGGTCCCCAGCAACTTCGTCGCCCGCGTGATGGCAGAGGTACGTCGGTCAGAGCCGGCACCTCGGCGGTCCCGGCCGCTCGCCGGGTGGCGCTGGTGGACGGATTGGCACCACGCCCTGCCCCTCGGTGCGGCCCTGGCGGCCTTGGCGCTGACGCTGGCGATCCAGGCGCACCATCGCGCCCAACTCCGCGTTGAGGTTGCCGAGGGCTTGTCTGCCCTGCCCCTGGAAGGTCTTGCTCAGCTTCCGTTCTGGCAGGATCTCGAACCGATTCAGGCGCTTCCCGAGGGACCACTGCCGTCCGGTCGTGATTTGTTGGCCGCGCTGGAGTAACCCTTCCATGTTCGGGCGTCTCGGCATCTTGGCAAAACTCGCGTTGGTCGCCCTCGCCCTCCACGCGGCCGAGCCGACACCAGCTCCAAACCCGGCCAGCGCCAGCCAACTCGAATCTGCCAAAACTCGCCCACTGCCTCCCGCGCTGCCGCCACCGTTGCCGGCGCGGGCTCAGGCCACCATCGAAACCTTGCGCCAGCTCCTTGCGATGACGGCCGAAGGGCGCGAAGCATTCTTGGCCACCCGCACGCTGAAGCAACAAGCCGTCCTCCGGCATGAGCTTTCCATCTTGGACAGCTTGGACACGGCCAGCCGCGGGCGCCGCCTCCATCTTCTGGCGATGCGGGTGGTCATGGACCCTTTGTTGCCGCTCGACCCGGAGGCGCGGCAAGCAGCGGTGGCTTCTCTACCGGCCGACCTGCGGACCTTTGTTGAAGCACAGCTTCGCGCTTGGGACGCCCTCTCGCCCGACCAGCGTGACCAGATGCTCGCCACGCACGGTGGCTGGATGCCTTTGCCCACCGGCCAGCCCTTTCCGCCCAAGCCACCGCGGGTCGAACCCCCGGCACCGCCCTCCCCGGAGTTCCGCTCCCGGCTGGAGCGCGACCTCCATCGGTGGACGACGCTCGACGAGCGCGCGCAGACCAACGCCGCGCGCGCGCTCCTCCAGCTGTTCGAGCTTTCGCCGCGAGAGCAGCAGGCGGTGCTGGCCCGACTTGCTTCCGACCGGCGACAAGCCGTTGAGCGAATGCTCGCGGCCTTCAGCGAATTGAGCGAGGAAGCGCGCGGTCGGACGGTCGCGGCCTACTGGCGATTCGCCTCGATGAGCGCCGAGGAACGATCCCGGTTCTGGCAGAATGCCGAGCGTTGGGACGCGCTGAGCCCGGAGCAGCGCCGCGCCTGGCGGGCTCTCACCGCGCACCTTCCGCCGCTCCCGCCCGGACTCGGGCCATCCCCGGCCATGCCGCCCGCGCCCCCGGAAGTGCCTCCGTCCGTCCCGCTGCGGACCAACGCCCAAGTCACCCGCTGACCCGCAGGCGACCGCCCACCC
>CALJWR010000193.1 GCA_937976685.1 uncultured Verrucomicrobiae bacterium | reverse complement strand
AAGAGCAGTCCCACGCCGACGCAAATGGCGCTGTCGGCCACGTTGAACGCTGGAAAGCCAATTTCGCCGCCGCCCCGCTGCTGCAGGTGGAAGTAGATGAAGTCAATGACGTGGCCGACGCGGAGCCGGTCAGTGAGGTTGCCCAGGATGCCACCCAGAATCAGCCCCGTGGCGATCTGGCCGAGCGGCTTGTCCACCTCGAAATGCCGCCGCCCCAGCACCAGCATGACGATGGCGAGCAACGACACCAGCGCCAACAGGCCATTGTTCCCGTGGAACATGCTGAACGCGGCGCCCGTGTTGCCCCAGTGGACGAATTTGAAAAAGCCCGGCACCACGTCGTAGTGGTCCGCGTAGTCCAGCAGGCGGATGACGGCCAACTTGGTGAGTTGGTCGGTCAGATAAATGATCCCGGCTACGAAGCCGATCTTGTGGGTGGCGGTCAACCGCATCGCAACAAAAGTGTCGGTCCGCGCGCTCGGGCGCAAGCAGGCGGGGCCGGTTCACAAGGTGCACAACACGCGCGCGGCGGTTGCCACCGTGCGCTCGAGATCGGCCGGCATGTGGGCGGTGGAGAGAAACCCGGCTTCGAATTGCGATGGTGCCAGGTAGATGCCCTCGGCCAACATGCCGTGGAAGAAACGCTTGAAGCGCTCCCGGTCGCTGCGCATCGCGTCGGTGAGGTTGTGGACTGGTCCGCTGGTGAAGTACGCGCAGAACATCGAGCCGAGCCGCTGAAACTGGACCGGCACGTTCGCCGCTTTCGCGGCGTCGCGCATCCCGGCTTCGAGTTGGGCGCCGAGTTGTTCGAGCCGCGCGTAGGCGGCGTGGCCGTTGGCGCCGAGTTCCTCCAACGCGGCCAGACCCGCCGCCATCGCCAGCGGATTGCCGCTCAGCGTCCCGGCCTGGTACACCGGACCGAGCGGCGCCAAGTGATCCATGATGTCCGCCCGACCTCCGAACGCGCCGACCGGCAGGCCACCGCCAATGATTTTGCCGAACGTGGACAGGTCCGGCGTGATTCCGAAGCGTTCCTGGGCTCCGCCCGGCGCCAGCCGAAAGCCGGTCATCACCTCGTCGAAGATCAGCAACGCGCCCTCCGCGCGGGTAATCTCGCGCAGGAATTCCAGATAGCCCGGCTGCGGCAGGTACAGACCGGCGTTAGCCGGGACGGGTTCGAGGATGACGGCGGCGATTTCGTTCGGGCACTGCGCGAACGCTGCCTTGACCGCGTCGGGGTCGTTGAACGGGAGCACCACGGTGTGCTTCGCGAAGTCGGCCGGCACGCCCGCGCTGTCCGGATGTCCGAAGGTCAGCGCCCCGGAACCTGCCTTGACCAGCAGGGCGTCGCCGTGGCCGTGGTAGCAGCCGTCGAACTTGATGATCTTGTCCCGGCGCGTGAACCCGCGCGCCAGCCGCACGGCGCTCATACAGGCTTCGGTGCCGGAGTTGCACATCCGCACCTTCTGGACGCTGGGGACGAGCTCGGTGATACGGCGGGCCATCGTGACTTCCAGCGGGTTGGGAGTGCCGAAGCTCGTGCCGTGAAGCGCCGTGTCCCGCACGGATTGGAGAATGCGCGGATGCGCATGGCCGAGGATCGCCGGCCCCCACGTGCCGACGAAATCTAGCAACTGGTTGCCGTCCACGTCCCACACGAATTGGCCGGCCGCGCGGTGAACAAAAAACGGCTGGCCGCCCACGGCGCGAAAGGCGCGCACGGGTGAATTCACCCCGCCGGGTAGATACTTAAGAGCTTCGGCAAACAAGGACTCGGACTTCTCGCGCGGACGCATCCCTCGATTCTATGCCGGCACGGTTCCACCGCACGCTCTTTCGCGCGGCGCCCCGGCGCGGTCCGTTCGGCCGCGGCTGCAGGATCGTGGGCAAGCCATCCCGCTTCGCGGCACGGCTTCCGTCCCCTGCCCCGGATGGCCCATTCACGAGTTGCCCAGGCGATCGCCTCATTGGTTGACGACCGACGGATGCGGCCTGCTTGTCGGCGATTTCCTCGTCGTGTAGTTTCCGCGTATGAAGCGGGAGAGTGGTCGTCGGCGTCCGACGCGTTCGTTGTCTCTGGAGAGCCGTTCGGCTAGTGGCCGCTCGGTCCGCATTTCCCGATTTCGTTCAAACAGTTGTTGGTGGACCTCACCGGGCAGGCTGGATCCCCGCTGGGTGGCCGTGGTTTTGGCCTTGTGCCTGTTCAACCTCGTCACGTCGGCCAGGGCGGCTGCGCCTCCCGGGACCCAAGAGCGGCTGCGCCATCTGGTCCGGCTGCCGCGGCTGAGCTTCACGGTCGAAATCGGCTGCGGTCCAAGCGCGGGATATTACTCCGTTTGGTCGGCAACCCCGACGATGAGCGACCTGGGGCCGACGCGCCCGGATTCTCCTGCCGGAATCGAGCGGGCGGCGCGGGCCCGCGAGGTGGGCATCCGTCACCTGCAAGCCGGCGCCCACGAGCGCGCCCGGACTGCCCTCAAGGATGCGCTCAATCAACTGCGCGCCCTTGGCGCACCGCAGTCCGCCGACGCGGCAATCCTCGCGGACTACGCGCGCACCTTGATGCTGCTCGGGCAATTCGAGGAAGCCCGGCGGGAGGCCTACCGGGCGACCGAGATGGCGCTGGGCGACTCGCGAGCCCATGCGACGCTCGCGCGCTGTCTGGCGGCAAGCGCCGTGGCGGAGTTCGCTCCGGCGAGTTCGTCTTCAGAATCGCTTGCCGACCTGCGACCAAGCGGACTGGTTTCCAGTGAAGGGAGGACCGCGCCGGCGGGTGCCGACAGGGCCCGCCAGCTTTCGCAGGAAGCGCTGCGGGCGGCCGATCAGGCGGTGGCACTCGCGCCGCAGGACGCGGCAGTTCGGCTCGACCGCGCGGTGGCTCGGGCGATGGATCAACTCGTTCGGTTTTTGATCGAAGCGCCCTCGGCCGCCGAATTGACGCCCGTGCGGCTGCAGCAAGCGGTGTTTCCCGCCGAGGCCTTGGAAGATCTCCGTCGGGCGGCGGAGCTTGAACCAGCCAACGCGCGTCTCCTCGGAACGGCGGCGATGGTCTCCGTCATGGCCGCTGTGCTGGAGCGCGGCGTGGCCAACATCGAATCCTTGCTGTCCTCCGGGGCTTGGTCCCTGCTCGATGAATCGCCCCGCCGCCAATTGCGGGCGGACCTGGCGCGCTTGGAGGACCTGTCGGCCACGGGAGAACTGTCGGCAAGGGCGACCGCGCAGGAACTGGTGGGAGTGATTCAGATGCTGGCGCTGAGCGATTTCGCGGCCGCCGAGGCCAACTTGCGACGGGTACTGGTCAGCGATCCGGAACGGGAATCCGCATGGGAGGCGCTCGTCCTCCTCCTGGTGACGTCGAATCGCTTCGAGACCCTGGCCGCGGCCTGTGAGTCGCGGCTCGAACGCCGGGAATCGGCACGCGATCACTTGTTGCTCGCGAAGGCGTACTCGGCCGTCGGTGATAACGCCAAGGTGCTCACTGCTCTCGAACCGGCGCGGCGACGCCACCCGGAGGACTTCAACATCAACCTTGCTTCTGCGGCCGCGCTGCTGCGGGGGGCGGGCGACGATACCACCTTGGCGCAGGCGGCTCAGTTGATCAGTCGCGCCGAAAAAGCCGCGGGCAACCAAGCCACCGCCGAGCAGACCGCCAACCTCTTGTTCCTGCGCGGAATGTTTCTGGCGCTGATTGACCGGAGCGAACTCGCTCGTTCACACCTCGAGCGCGTGCTGGAGTTGGACCCGGGTCGCGAGGAAGCGCGGGAGGCGCTCAAGCTGATTGACTAGGCGGGTGCGAATGAGCCAGGGCGAGATGGGGACGCCCGGCCGGCGGGGCTGCGGGCTGCATGATGGTTCTGGGAATTGATCTCGCGTGGGGCGACCGTGCGCCGGATGGTGTGTGCGCGATCAGGATTGCGGGCCGCAGCTCAACGGTGGCTGATCTGCGCCTCGTCAAAGGTGACCAAGCGCTCTCGGAGTGGGTCATGACTTGGGCGGAAGGCCGCGACGCATTGGTCCTGATTGATGCCCCGATTGTCTGCCCGAACCGGACCGGCCGCCGGCCTGTGGACGGTTTGGTGAGCGACGCCTTTCGTCGCCAGCACGCGGGTTGTCACCCGGCAAACCGGACCCGGTGCGCCCGGCCGGTGCGCATCGCCGAGCGGCTGATAGCCGAAGGATTTCGTCTGGGATGGGACGTCCGCTCTCATCCGCGCTGTCTCGTCGAGGTCTATCCGCATCCGGCCCTGGTCCGGTGGTTGGGGTTGCAGCGAGTCATCAAGTACAAGCGCGGGCCGGTGGCGGTCCGGCGGCGGGAATTTCGTCGGCTTCAGCGACTGCTCCGCGGGTTGGTGGGGGTCTGTTTTCCGGAGCTCAAGCTCGACACGGCCAGCCGCCGCGTTCTGCGCGCGCCGTGGAGCAAACCGGTGGAAGACCAGCTTGACGCGGTGATCTGCGCCCTCATTGGTCTGCACCACGTCCATCACCGGGGCAGACAAACCGAGGTTTTCGGCGATCTGGCGACTGGATTCATTCTCGTGCCGGCGCAAATCGTCCGGTCAGCGGACGGCTAATCGGTTGCGGGAACTTCCAGCGGGTGGATGGCGAATGCCGGGTTCCCGCCGGTTGAACGGCCTTTTCGTCCGTCGGGCCTTTGCTTGGCGATCCGGCGGATCAGTTACTTCGCCTTCGGCCGGGCCTCGTACTCCTTGAGCGTTTTCTCCATCTGCTCCTTCATTTCGCCCGGGTCGGCAAGGCTGATGGCCTTCTTCTGCTGAGCAACGGCCTCGTCGGTTTTGCCGCCGTCGAACAGGGCGCGAGCGTAGGTGTCGAGGATATTGGCATCCTTGCCGCCGGAGGCGTCCACGGCTGCCTTGGCGAGTTGGGTGGCCAGCGGGATGTCCCGCTTCTTGATGTTGTCGTCGGTGAGGATCGCCCAGGCGAACTGGTTCAGGATCTGCGGGTTCTTGAACTTGGCGTCGGTCAGTTCCTTGGCCAGCTCGGCCGCCTTGGCCTCATCCCCTTCCGTGAGCGCCCGGACGTATCCCTGGAAGGCGACCTGTCCCATCATCATCTGGCGGTAATCGGCG